>NZ_CP137642.1:1800000-1980381 GCF_033472595.1 Methanoculleus receptaculi
CTGCATCACCCTCGACCTCGAGCCGTATGTTCTCGTAGTTATCGAGGTTGATGGTGATCCCGATGCTGACTTCCTTCTTGCTGGACATATCTAAATAAATATTGGACTCCAAGATATACAGTTCCACCGGTGGCCCACAGGCGACCGCAGATTGGCATGATGAAACCGCAAAAAAAACATCGCGGGCTGCAGAACCTGTGCGAGCAGTCTTCGGCGGGGCATTAATCGATCCCCCGCGGGCAATCAGCAGGCACATCCTGCAGGCCGCAAAGAAGGATGCGTGGAGGTTCGCCATAACACGCAGAGGGTCTATCCGGGGAGTTTTAATATCCCTGACCTGTAACCCGTACCCGGGTGGGGAGGTGCAGATGATGAGAGTTACCCCCACTGAGTGATGATGATGCAAGGGGCTGATGCACCGCCTGTCCTTCCGGAGCGATCCTCCCTCCCTTTTCCACGTATCACCCTGTTTCCATCTCAACGCCCCAGGAAAGATCCTGCGCATCCCCGCGCTCCAGTCCAGACGCACGGGCATGGCCTGCAGCAGGAGAGAGGGACGCCTCTTAACCTGCCCGCATCTTCGCCCCGCAGTTCCTAGCCCTGGTCAGGGTCACCAAACCGCCGTGGCCGACGAGCACCTCTTCTGCCGCCCGGGCAAGATCAGCCATACCGGAATCGCCTATGGCATAGACCGTCGGCCCGAAAGAACTCAACCCGGCTCCGGCGGCACCCGCCTGAACCATCGCCTCCAGCAGCGCCGGAACAACCGGGTGCTGCAGGCCCACCTCCACCTTCTTGAATCCCAGTTGCTGCGTCCGGTTTACCGCCGAGCCAAAGAGGTCGAGATCATGCTCAACTATCCCCGGGATCATCCGCATGAGCACCTCATGGCAGACCTCTCGAACCTCCTCGAGCGGCACAGGACAATGGGTGCGGAAGATATCGACCTCCGCTGTCCCGTGCACCCCGGCACTGACATCCGGCGTCACCAGCAGGATCCCCCAGTCCTCGGGGAAACGGTGCCGGGCGAGAACCGGAGGCGGTGCGATCCCTCTTGATGCGGCCGACGGCCGGAAACCATCTTTCCCGCCCGGGGAACCGAACCGGTGCCCCCCATCAAGGATGAAACCCCCCTGCTCGAACGCCGCCGTGCCGATCCCCGACGTCCCGCCGCGGCCGACAACCTTTGCAAGGTCAGCGACTGGAACATCCCGCTCGTACAGGCGGCATATGGCGGCGGCCGTGGCAAGCGCGATCTGTGTCCCGCTCCCGAGACCGGCGTGCTGCCTTGCGATGGAGTGGAGGGCTATCTCCGCACCGCCAGGAAGGCCGAACGCTTCCTTCGTTGCCCGGGCCGCATCGGCAACCCTGCGACGCGCTTCATCGTTGCCACCGCGAACCTCTATCCCGGTGGCCTTGCGCGCATCCAGGACACACCCCGGCTCATCGAGCGTGACCCCGACCCCGCCATCAACCCTGCCGGAGGCCCCGTTCATGTCGATCAGGGTGATATGTAGCCGGGATGGTGCATCGACCACAACCCGGATCTCGTCCGTGAAAGCGGTGCAGGGGAAGATCTCCTCGATTACTATCAGCGGCTCCTCCTGGTGGATGATCCGGTATCTCCGCGAGACCATCGGCTCGCAGCGGTTGACCTTGAACGACCGTGCAAGGTCTGCACCGGCCCGGATGACCCGGGCATCGGTGATCTCGCGGCGCGACTCAATCCTGTGGTGACGCAGGATCCTGCCTATGGGGATATCCGCCCGCATCAGGTCATGCCGGAACTCCGGGGCGAGACGCCGAAGCGGGGTGATGGAGACCGCGTATATGAGCACTTCTCCAGTTACGCTGTCTCTCAACTCCACAATGCGGTAGTTGATCTCTTCACCGGGCTCGATATCGAGCTCAGTCGCCGCCCCGGCATCGGCACTGAGAACGTCCTGGACAAGGGTGGTGATGCTGACCGGGTGGCCGGTCGCCATCTCAAGCAGCCCTGTCACCGAACCGTCGGTCCCGATGAGGACTTTCTGCATCGGCGAGAGCCTGCCCACACCCTCCTCGATCTTGCGGATCTTCTCGACGATCCCTTCTGTCGTGAGGGGTTCCATATCAATGTAGGCATTTAATATGTAGAGCACAAAAAGGTGGCGGCTCGTCAACAGACGTGACCGCGGAAGGCCATCGAAGGCCATCAAACCAGTTCCTCCAGGCTCTGCCCTTGATTTGATGAGCCGCGCGCCTGGAACAGCTTACGGGAGGTATCCGCATCGCCGCAGACCGCCTTCCCCCTCTGTCCCGGGGTGGCTGGGGTATTTTTTGTGAGATGCAGTTTCTGGAATCATACACGAGACAGGGGGAGGGTAAAGTACCCCCTCCCGTCAGTTCCACCCCCCGGGGGTGATTCTCCAGCGATACGGTGCCACGGAGGGGATCTCTATGACGTCTCCATGAAATCCCTGGCACAGCCACCGGGAGTATCGCCCCGCACCGTCCGCTCCCCTCGAGGAAGCGGGAGGAGGGGGTGGTCGGCAAAAGACGATCACCGGGCGGATTTGACCGCTCCCGCAGATACCACGAGAAGAGGCGGGGAGATATTATCCCAGACAGTTGAACTCACAGGTTCCCTGCCCATGCAGAAAGAGGTTTACGTCGAGAAGAGCATCGGAAGAAATGCAGCCCCCTCCATGAGCCCGAACGAACCTTTCCGTGCCTCCCGTTCGGAGAAACCCTTGACGCCATCCTTCCCCTTCCCGAGCACAGCAAAAGGTACCGGGTCGGCGGTATGCGTCCTGCAGCGTATCGGGGTGGGGTGATCCGGGAGAACCGCGACCACCGTCTCCGGGCGCTCAAGGATCAGCCCTATCGCCTCGTCGAGCCGCTCGATCGCCCGCACCTTCTCCTCGACGCTGCCCATGTGCCCCGCCTCATCAGGGGCCTCGACATGCATGTAGACAAAATCCAGGCGGTCGAGGGCATCGACCGCGTATCGGGCCTTCGCCTTGTAATCGGTATCGATGAACCCCGTGGCGCCCGGAACGAAGATCACCTCCATCCCGGCAAGGCGAGCGATGCCGCGGAGGAGATCGACTCCCGAGATCACCCCGCCGGCAAGGCCGTACTTCTCGCGGAAAGGCTCAAGCGACGGTCTCTTCCCACCGCTCCATGGCCAGATCCCGGTTGCCGGATTCTTCCCCTCCTGCACGCGGCGGCGGTTGACCGGGTGATCGGCAAATACCTCACATGACCGCTCCATGCACTCAAGGAGTACAGCGGCATCATCGCCACGCGGGAGGTACTCCTGTATGAAGCGGCCGACGATGTCGTGTGGGGGGGTGGTGAGGGACCCGCGCCCCTCCGGGAGGACAAGGAGGTTGCGGTAACTGATACCCGGGTATACCCGGACGCCCCCGAGCACGAGATCCAGATCGCGCAGCAGGGCCGCCCCCTCGGCGCTCGAGATGTGCCCTGCGTTGAAGTCCACCATCAACCCGTCCCTGACCGTGACCAGGTTGCAGCGGTATGCCATCTCCCCTTCCCGGAGATCGATGCCCATGCTGGCCGCCTCAAGCGGTCCCCTACCGGTATAGGAGACGCGCGGGTCGTAGCCCAGGACGGAGAGGTTTGCAATATCGCTCCCGGGTTCAAACCCCTCCGGCACGGTCCGGAGCATCCCGCAACAACCTTCGCGCGCGATCCTGTCCATGTTCGGCGTCTCTGCGTACTCAAGGGGTGTCCTGCCCCCCAGTTCGGCAAGCGGCTCATCGGCCATGCCGTCTCCGAGAATGACGATGTATTTCATGAAAAATCCCTGCACCGTGCCACTTTATCCCAGCATGGCGCGGACGGCGCTGCGCACGCTCTCTTCCGAGGTCGTCCGGCACCGCCAGCCGAGGTTCCTGAGTTTCTCAACCGAGAGCTGCATCCTTGGCACATCGCCGACCCAGCCGCGCGCACCTCCCGTGAACCGATAACGGACACCCGATAGCCCCATCTCTTCCGTGACTATATCGGCGATTGCGACAACGTCGATCCAGTCCTCAGAACCGATGTTGAAGACGTTCACCGGGTCGTGGGAGTTCTCGATCCCGAACTGCACAGCACGGACACACTCCCTGACCTCAAGGTAGGACTTCGTCTGCCGGCCGTCGCCGAGGATCTCGAGTTCGCGCGGGTTCTCGCGAAGTTTCCGGATGAAGTCAGGTATGACGCCATGACCGCTCCGTTCGCCGATGATGTTTGCAAACCGGTAGATCCAGGACGTCATACCAAACGAGTGGCAGTAGGATGATATGAGCGCCTCGCAGGCAAGTTTCGTCGCCCCGTATACGGATATCGGTTCAAGCGGGGAATAGGTCTCGGGTGTCGGGATGACGGTGGCATCGCCGTAGACCGTCGAGGTTGAGGTAAAGACAAGTTCGGGCACTCCATGAGCCCGCATCGCCTCGAGAACCCGGTAGGTGGCGATGATGTTGTTCCTGACCTGCGAGTCGGGGTTTACGGCGCTCTGCCGGACATCGGGGTCAGCCGCGATATGGTAGACCCGGTCTGCCCCACAAAACCGTTCCTGCCACCCATCGTCGAGCAGGTTCTGCCGGATGAGACTGACCCTGTCGCCAGCCTGGTGGTGCGCAAGGTTCTTCTCGCTACCGGCACTGAAATCATCTATGACCAGCACCTCGTCCCCTGCTGCAGCCAGGGCGTCGACGATGTGTGATCCGATGAAACCGGCACCGCCCGTTACGATACAGAACATTGTACAGTAATATCCTTCCGATGCTATAGGATTACTGGATGGCCTCGCGGACATGAGCAACCCGAAAGGATCGCTGTGGTCGGGCGACGATGTCCTAACCGCCGCTGCTTGCGTCACAACGGCACATATTTTTCGTAAGAGGCTCCACGGTATAGAAAACCAGGAGTTGTCCGATTGAGATCGTCATTTTGCCACCGGAGAGAGGATCGATTCCCGCGCGCCCATATCCTTCCCATGCAGGGTTTTGACCTGCTTACGGCTGGAGACTACCGCATCGAGATCTCTCGTGGAGCCAGGTCATGAATCTGCGGCCGGATATCCGGGAGCACGCCGGGATCTACCTGCGCGGTCTCATGATGGGTGCCTGCGACATAATCCCCGGCGTCTCAGGGGGGACGATCGCCCTGATCACCGGGATCTACGAGCGACTGATCGCGGCCATAGGGAGCATCGACCTGAACCTGGCAAAAGACCTGCTGAGGGGCGACACTGTAGCGTTGCGAGCGGATCTCGAGAAGATCGATATACCATTCCTCCTCGTCCTCCTCGCCGGCATAGGCACCGCATTCCTCCTGGTCTCGCGGGTGATCCTCACGCTCCTCGCCGATTATGCAGTCGAGACCTACTCCTTCTTCCTCGGTCTGATAGTTGCCTCCGCGATCGCCATATTCCTCGATATCCACTCCCATAGCCATGCAACCGTCGCCTTCCTCTTCATCGGGGCAGGTGCCGGCTACATCATAGGGGGTCTCGGCCACATGGCTATCGGGCACTCACTGCCGATCCTTTTCTTCACCGGGATGGCGGCGCTCTGCGCGATGATCCTGCCCGGGATATCGGGAGCATACATCACCCTTGTGCTGAACCAGTACGAGTTCATGCTCGCGGCGCTCAGGGCGCTATCGATACCCGAACTCCTTGCATACATGGTAGGGGGTATTGTAGGGCTCATCCTCTTTGCAAAGGCCCTCAAGTATCTCCTCTCGACCTACCACGAGGTGATGCTTGCCTCCCTTACCGGGCTGATGCTCGGTTCGGCCCGTATGCTTGTAGAGAGGGGATCAGAGGCCGGGAACATGCTGCCAGGAGGCCTGATCTTCTTCCTTGCCGGTCTCATCGTTGTCGGCGCGGTGGAGTACGCGAAGAGGCGGTACCAGGCCAACACAGCCTGAGTTCCTCGCCTTTTGCACCGCGCGATCCGGAAACTTACTATCCCATTGTGATACAAAGGTGATACTTAATGTTCATCGGTATCGACCACGGCACCACAGCGATGCGCTTCTCTAACGGCGAGGCGGAGTTCAAGATCTCCCGTGAAGAGGCAAGGTATTTCTCGGCGGGTGACCTTGCCCGGCTCGGCCCACTCGACGAGATCGAGGGA
Source organism: Methanoculleus receptaculi (assembly GCF_033472595.1). Lineage (NCBI taxonomy): Archaea > Methanobacteriati > Methanobacteriota > Methanomicrobia > Methanomicrobiales > Methanomicrobiaceae > Methanoculleus > Methanoculleus receptaculi. Next base: position 1,806,138 of record NZ_CP137642.1, read on the forward strand.
GTTGCCGTCTGCTACTCGATGGGTGACGGGATCACGGCCATCACCGATATCAGGGGGGTCGAGAACCGCGGTGTGGCCTCACAGGAGGGTGCAGGAAAACATATCGGCGGCGGCACCAGGGTCTACGATGCAATCAGGGAGAGCGGCCTTCCCGCCATCGTCATCCCGGGGCTGCACCGCGGTTCGCCGACCGACCCGCGGTTCAAGGCCTACTCGCATCAGGCAAGCCCGGAGAAGATCGGGATCGCCTACCAGGTCGTGCACGACATTGGAGACGACGTCGTGATCTGCGACGCGAGTTCAAACACCGTCAGCCTCCTTGTGACCGGTGGCAGGATCACCGGCGCGTTCGACGCCTGTATCTTCGCCCCAGGGACGGAGCACGGGGCTCTTGACGTGAACGCCATACGCCGGATCGACCGGGGAGAGATAACGGCAAACGACGCCTTCCTCCACGCAGGTGTGAACTACACCATGGACGCCGACCTCAGGGTGGAGACGATGGCGATGTTTGCCGCGATGGAGTGTGCTGCAATGCTCCTCCTCAACCCGAGTGCAAAGGTCGCCATCGCCGGGAGCATGGCCCCCCTCATCGCCACTGAGGTGGAGGCACTCCTCTCCCGGAAGGTCGCGGTTTACGACGAGTGGTGTGCGGCGCGCGGCCTCGTCCGGATCGCCCGCGACGTCTTCTCCGGGGCGACCGGTATCCTCGGGCTTGCGGTGGAACGCTGAGTGGGGCGATCTCGTCCTAACCGATCGGCAGCCTCTGACTTGAGAGGGGCACACCGATCTCCCCCCATATACAGAGGTCATCAAACATCCCGGGTATCTCTCGAAACCACTCGCGTTCCGCTGCCTCCCGGTGCTTTCAGAGGGGGCGGGCAGTGCGTGGCGATTGTCCCGGCGGCCGGGCCACGGACGGAGACCGGATCTTTTGGGGGTCTCACCGCGAACGCTGGAGATGCTCTTCCCTGGCACTGTATCGATGGAGAATCAGAGACTGAAGAGACCGGGCTGACAGCGGAGAGCGCCGTCCGCGGCGATGAACGTCCAACGGAATCCATTCGGAGATGGGTTCATCAAACCAGGGTACAGCCTGGCAGTAATGTTTGAGGAGCCAGGATACGAGACAACTTTTTCCAGGCAGGGAAATCTATTAACTGCGCCATGTTGTATAGAGACTACAAGGTGGGAGACAGCGACCATGCCACAGGAATTTCCCAGTATCACCGATTTCATGCTTCAGATGACATCGAGCCTCGAAGAAGTGGCGCGCAACATAGACCGGGAGAGCGCGAACCGATTTCTGGAGGAGATCCTGAACGCAAAACGGATCTATCTCGCCGGCGCCGGTCGTTCCGGGCTTGTAGCACGTGCATTCGCCCAGAGGCTGATGCATCTGGGGTTTGAGAGTTATGTCATCGGCGAGACAATCACCCCGGCATTTAGATCGGGCGACGTGCTTATCGCGGTCTCGGGTTCGGGTGAGACCCGTTCGGTCGTTGACGCCTGCGAGACCGCCAGGGAACTCGGGGGGACGGTCTCCCTTATCACTTCAACACCCGACTCGAGCATAGGCCGTATCGCCGACTGCATTGTAGAGATCGGGAACAACCGGGTCAAAGACCAGGGGCTTCCAAGCGACTTTGAGATCCGCCAGCTCACCGGTCAGTACCGTTCGGTCTCCGCATCGTTTGCCCCTCTCGGGACACTCTTTGAGACCGCTGCGCTGGTCTTTTCCGACGCCGTTGTCTCAGCCCTGATGGAGATACGCCAGTGCACGCCTGAAGACCTCAAAAGCCGGCTTGCAAACGTCCAGTGAGCGCCCTGCACAATTTCCTTTACCGGCAGGATGCATCCATCTCCCGGAGTGATTGATGCTCCACCAGGTGCGCCCCTCCGGGAGTGCCGGATTTTTATATTATTGATCATTAAGATTTATTGGGGGTTATTGATTGAGAGAGTTACGCATTCACGGCAGGGGCGGCCAGGGTTCCGTGACCGCCGCCGAACTCATCGCCTGCGCTGCATTTGAGGGCGGTGTGTTCTCCCAGGCGTTCCCTGCTTTTGGCGTGGAACGCCGGGGTGCCCCGGTTCAGGCGTTCGTCAGGTTCAGTGATAGAAAGATCCGGCTGCGTAGCCAGGTCTACGAGCCCGACTACATCATTGTGCAGGACCCCACCCTGATCGGGGATGTGGATGTCTTCAGCGGCATAAAACCTGGTGGAATCGCTATCATCAACACCGAGAAGACGGCCAGTGATTTCCGCGTTCCTGAGGGTGTAACCGTCTACACGATAGATGCAACCACCATCGCGCTGGAAGAACTCGGCCTGCCCATCACCAACACAACCCTGATGGGCGCTTTCGCTGCAGCCACCGGCGAGATCGGGCTTGAACCACTCAAAGGCGCGCTGCGGAACCGGTTCGGAGAGAGACTGGCCGAGAAGAACATCCGTGCAGCAGAGCGCGCATATAAACTGGTCGGGGGTGCCGCGTAATGGCGCTCCGTGTTGGTTGCGCCGCGCCGCCAGGCAAAGCGCTTGACAACAAGACGGGCACCTGGCGGGTCTTCAAACCGGTCTTTGACCCTGAGACCTGCAACGGGTGCGGCATATGCGCCCAGTTCTGTCCCGAAGGCTGTATACGCGAGACCGATGAGGGGAAGTTCGAGCCCGACCTCGACTACTGCAAGGGTTGCGGCATATGTGAAGAGGTCTGCCCGAAAAAGTCCATCAGGATGGAGAAGGAGGAGAAATAATGCTGGAGATTATGGAAGGATCGCACGCGGTGGCCGAGATTGTGAAGCGCTGCCGCCCGCAGGTGATCGCAGCCTATCCCATCACACCGCAGACGCATATCGTCGAGGCCCTTGCCCAGATGGTGGCGGATTGCGAACTCGATGCTGACTACATCACCGTCGAGAGCGAGTTCTCGGCCCTCTCAGCCTGTCTCGGTGCGAGTGCAGCGGGTTCAAGGGTATACTCGGCAACGACATCACAGGGGCTTGCCCTGATGTTTGAGGTCTGCTTCAACGTTGCCGGGCTGCGCCAGCCGATCGTGATGACGATCGCGAACCGTTCGCTCGGCGCGCCGCTCTCGATATGGAACGACCAGCAGGACTCGATATCGCTGCGCGACTCCGGATGGCTCCAGGTCTACGCAGAGGACAACCAGGAGGCCGTCGACCTTCACATGATCGCATATCGGGTCTGTGAAGACCACGATGTCCTCCTGCCGGCGTTTGTCTGTTTCGACGGCTACGTCCTCACTCACACCTATGAACCGGTCTCCATCCCGACGCAGGAGGAGGTGGACGCCTACCTGCCCGCGTTTAACCCATACCAGCGGCTCGATGCCAGTAATCCACTGAGTTTCGGGATGTACGCAACTCCAGATTACTACATGGAGTTCCGCTACGAGATCGATCGGGCACAGCATCGTGCAAAGGAGGTCTTCGCGAAAGCCGGTCGTGAGTTTGCCAGGCAGTTTGAGAGAGACTACTCCGCGCCCGTTGAGGGCTACCGGCTGGAGGATGCCGATACCGCGATTGTTGCAATGGGCTCCATCTGCGGCACCGCAAAGGACGCCGTCGACGAGATGCGCGATGCCGGGAAGACTGCAGGACTCTTAAAGATCCGGATGTTCCGACCGTTCCCGGCAGAGGAGATCAGGGATGCGCTCAAGGGGGTCTCTACCGTGGCGGTGCTCGACAGGAACATCTCTCTCGGGAGCGGCGGAGGTGTTGGCACCGAGGTGAAAGCGGCTCTCTCCGGTTCCGGCACTGCCGTATACGACTACATCGTCGCTCTCGGCGGGCGTGATATACGCAAGAAGGATATCGCGGGGATCGTCGATCTCGCAGAGGAAGGAAGAGGAGATATGTTTTATGGACTGCGGACGGAGGTGCTCTGAATGACCGCGGTACCGGAAGGGTGTGACCTATTCACCCCCGGACACCGGGCGTGCGGCGGATGCGGCCCCGCGCTTGCAGCAAGGCTGCTCCTGAGGGCCACCGGGGAGAACGTGATCGTTGTCAACTCGACCGGGTGCATGGAGGTCTTCTCAACACCCTACCCCGAGACCGCCTGGGGGGTTCCATGGATTCACTCGCTCTTCGAGAACGCTGCGGCGGTTGCATCCGGGATTGAGGCGTCGCTGAAGAAGCAGGGACGCAGCGAGAAGGTTGTCTGTATCTGCGGTGATGGTGCCACGTTCGATATAGGTATGCTCTGCATCAGCGGCGCTTTCGAGCGGGGCCACGACATCACCTACGTCTGTTACGACAACGAGGCCTACATGAACACGGGCATCCAGCGTTCCGGTGCAACGCCGTATGCCGCAAGCACCACAACAAGTCCGGCGGGTGCGTGCTCACCGGGCAACGTCCGCCCAAAGAAGGATATGCCCGCGATCCTGGCAGCCCACGGGGCACCCTACGTTGCGACCGCCTCGATCGCATACCCGGCCGACTTCGAAAAGAAGGTCAGGCGTGCGATCAATACACCCGGCCCCTGCTATATCCAGGTGCACACCCCCTGCTGCACCGGATGGGGCTTTGAGTCGAGTGAGACGATCAACATGGCCAAACTCGCCATCGAGACCGGTCTATGGGTGAACTACGAGATGGCCAACGGTACGGTGGAGAAGGCAAAGAAGGTGAAACGTAAACCCGTCGAGGAGTATCTCTCCAGGCAGAAGCGGTTCCAGCACCTCTTCAAACCCACCCGCCGGGACGACCTGATTGCCGAGATCCAGAGGATCGCAGATGCAAACGCTGAGCGGTTCGGGATCGATATCAGGTCGAAAGAACCGAGAGAATAAAGTAGAGCCCAAAGAGCATCATGGCGAGTCCACTCGCCTGCACCACTTTTTTGTAGTGGCGGCCAAGGAAGTTTGCCCCCCGTGAGACCGCAACGGCAAGCAGCCCGAGCCAGACGATATCCGCGCCTATGTGCCCGAGGTAGAACGCGGTAAACGATGGGTGGAGCGCGAGAAACCCGACGCCGAAGGTGAGCCACCAGACCCACCAGTAGGGGTTGCCCAGAGTGCAGGCCAGCCCGAAGGCAACCGGCATCGGGGTCTTCTCGCTCACAACGAGAGTGTCACCAGCACGCAGGAACTGCATGGCGCCCAGCGCAATAAGAACGCATGAACCAAGGAGAGCGACAAGGTCGATGTGCGGAACGTCTCGCACGCCGCAGGCTATGCCAGCGACCATGACCGCTTCAGGAACGCCGTGCCCGGCCACAAGCCCCGTGACGAAACGCAGCGGCTGCCGCGAACCGATACCAAGAACCGAGGCGGTCAGCGGGCCAGGGGATGCAGCCCCCGAGAACCCGATAATGAAGGATGCGGCGAAGACCTCGATCATCTGCCGCCCCTCCTGCGCGAGATGAGGAGGGGGAAGACGAGGACAACCGCGACCGCAAGCCATATGGTGCCGAAGGTGGTGAGCAGGATCTCGCGTTCAGCGGTGTAGAACCTGACCTCCACGACCCTTGCCCCCTCCCACGCAATTTCCGTGGTTTCATTCGGACCCGGCGATACAACCCCGCCGGTGCTGACCATACCTATGAGCGGGTTATCTACCTTAAAAACCGGAGGAAGAACGACCGTCACGTTATACGGCGTATCAAAAGCTGCAACTAACTGATTATTCCTTACCGGAACCCTGTAAGAGATGGTGTAGTTCCCCTCGGGAAAGGTGATTACGCCCCTTCCTTCCTCACGGTACTCAACCGGGCCCATGGGACCGAGCACCTCAAGATCCTCCACCTGGAGCGGGACGCGCTCCCCCAGGAGCCCCGGCGTCCAGAGGGTGTAGGTGTCCCCCGAGACCTCTATTGAGGCTTCATAGGCAGTGCCATCCGGCAGAACCTGGAAGACGGCCTCCTGCGCTGCCGCCGGTGCGCTGATAGCCGGTGCGCTGATAAGGATCAGCGCAAGACAGAGAGCAGCGATGATATGTCCGCGTCGATCTCGACTGGAGGTTCGCATTGTCGTACAACCGTTTCTGGATCTTTCAATAGATGACCGGTCACCACACAGACGATCCTCTCATCCCTATCGATCAGACCCTGCTCGACGAGTCTCCGAACACCCGCAACCGAGGCGGCTGAGGCAGGTTCGACCCCGATCCCTTCTTTCCGCGCCAGGTCCTTCTGCATCGCAAGAATCTCCTCATCGGTAACGGCCGCCGCGGTCCCACCGGTGGCGCGGATGGCAACAAGCGCCTTCTCCGCGTTTACAGGGGCGCCGATCCTGATCGCGGTGGCTACAGTCTCAGGATTGGATTCCGGGATCAGAACATTGAGGTTCTGTTCGATCGCCCTCACCACCGGCTGTGAACCGGCTGCCTGGATACCGGTCATCATGGGCAACCGGTCTATGAACCCAAGAGCCTCGAGCTCTTTGAGCCCTTTGTAGACAGCGGATATGTTACCGGCGTTCCCGACCGGGAGAACCATCCGGTCCGGCACCCCGCCAACCTGGTCGATCACCTCAAACCCGATCGTCTTCTGCCCCTCCAGGCGGTAGGGGTTGACCGAGTTTAAGAGGTAGAGGCCGTGGCTGACGCAGAGTTCATGCACCATCTCGAGCGCCCGATCGAAGTTGCCGCGTATGGAGATGACCCTGGCGCCGTGCATCAGCGCCTGGGTGACCTTGCCAAGGGCTACCTTCCCGGCAGGCAGGAGGACAACACAGGGAACACCGGCCTTTGCAGCATAGGCGGCGAGGCTTGCGGAGGTGTTCCCGGTGCTCGCACAGGCAACGCTCTTCATACCGAGTTCAAGCGCCATACTGACACCAACGGTCATGCCGCGGTCCTTGAACGAACCGGTCGGGTTCATCCCCTCGTGTTTGGCATAGAGTTCGGGAAGACCCAGATCTTTTCCGATTTTCTTCAGATGGTAGAGAGGGGTGCCTCCCTCCTGGAGGGTGACCGGTTCACCGCGGAGAGGAAGAATCTCGCGGTAGCGCCAGACCGATAGGCGGCGGCGGTTCCACTCGCCCCGCGAGACTTCGATATCATCGAGGTCATACTCGACACTCAGCAGGTGCCCACAGCGGCTGCACGTGTAGATGATCTGGTCCTGCGGGTAGGCTGCACCGCAATGAACGCAGACGAGACGGTACATGCAAGATTGTTGTTCGCGAATCTACGTATAGATATGGTTTCACCTCATCCACAGCGTCGTTCGCGCCTTACACCAGAGACGAGCAGGAACAGCAGCCAGAGGATGAAGGCGGCAGCAGGCGCGATGAACCGGAGTTCATCCGCTGTCAGATCGGTCACGAACGGCGCGATTAGCACTCCCGCCGCCGCTATCAGAAGAACAGCGGCAAAGATTGTCGGGCGCACCTCAAAGGACCTCTGCGCCCTGACACGCCCGGAGACCCGCCGGCGGGAGAAGGGGTAGAACCAGGCGACGCCGGAAGGGGTGCAGGCATCCTCCAGCAGGTGAAGGAGAGACCCCCCAAAGAACCCGCAGCCGAATGCTGGAAGGAGCGCGAGGGAGACTCCGAGCCAGGCCAGGATTATGGCCAGGTACGCGGAGAGGATGAGCGTGGTCAGGCCGACACCCGGTAGCGAGTGAAGCAGTCCACGGTGGCGGTGGCGGTAGTTCTTCCGGAGGAGGAGCGTGAAGACCAGCGAGATCGGGTAGTAGATGAGGTACCTGATGGTATAGCCAAAGATCGGAAGCACCACTGCAAGGCCGTTTATTACCTGGCCTCGTTTTCCTTTCGCCCCGCTGACGCGACCGTTGAATATCGCTGCATCGGTGGCATCAGCGTCCGGGGCAACCGATCCAACAAATGTGCCAAATAGGAGGACGACGGCCGTGAAAGGGTCGATAATACTGAGATTTGGAGCGATAAGGAGCGCTGCCGTTGTAAGACTGAGCGATACGTGCTGGTCACCCCGCATGAGATATCTCTACAATCTGGAGAGCAAATGTTGATAAAGGTCACTTCTGCGGTCTGAAAGTGAAGGGAGGCTGGATCGGGCGTCATGGACCGCCGCCGGGTCGATCTCAACGATCAGGATCTCTTCACCGGCGCCGCATCTGCCGATTATGACGCCGTCCGGGTCGGCGGCAAGCGATCCACCGCAGCAGGCGCCGCCCGGCATGCCGGGGGTGTTGACCCCGGCAACGTAGTAACGGTTCTCAAGTGCCCTGGCGGGGAGGAGGGTCTCCCAGTGCGAGAGCCTTGAGCACGGCCATGCCGCGGGCACCAGGACACACTCCGCCCCCGCGAGAGCATAGATCCGAAAGAGTTCCGGGAACCGCAGGTCGTAGCAGACAGCAAGCCCAAAGACCGTACCATCAAGGGTAAACGTGGCGATTCTGTCCCCCGCTTCGTAGGCCCGGTCCTCTCCATCCGGCGAGAAGAGGTGGATCTTCGCGTATGCTGCCAGGAGTTTGGCGTCTGCGCCGGTTACCACAACGGTGTTTTTAGGGCGGCATCCCACACTGGACTCTATGATCGACCCTGCGACCGCGATCCCGCAGCGCTCCGCTATATGGCTAAATGCCGTTGCAAGCGGACCGTCAAGGGGCTCACCCGCCACCGGTGGAACGTCCGGTGACCAACCGGTCACGAACTGCTCGGGAAAGCAGATGAGCGATGCCCCTCTCCCCGCAGCCTCATCCGCCATCCTGGCAACTGCATCGAGCAAACCCACCCGACCGCGCCAGGCATCGGTGGCAACCTGGGCAAGCGCTATCGCTGTCATCATCAAGAGGAACTCGTCTCCAGGCTCCTGGAGGAGTGAATCAGCATGGCAGCGCCGATGACGATGAGGATCGAGAGTGTCACCATGATGTAGGGAGCAAACGGGACTGTTACAGCAAACATCTGCACTGCAATGAGGATCCCGACGAGAATGATGCTGGTGCTGACCATGATCGCGCCAATCTGAGCAAGGGCGGGTGTCATGCGAAGCCTCCCGAGAGGAGGGGGAAGGCAGATTTGATACCGACTATGATGAACTGGACGGCGATCGCGATGAGGAGCATACCCATAAGTCGGTTGACAGCACGATACTCGCGCTGGCCGATGCGTCGGACAATGACATCGGCGTTCTTCATCATGTAGTAGTTGATCCCGATGGCTGCAACAACCGCGATCGGCACAGCGGCAATTGCAGCAGGCCCCATCTCAAGCGCCTCATTCATCAGCACGATGACGGAGGTGATCGCCCCGGGTCCCGCTATCATCGGGATTGCAAGCGGCATGATGGCGATGTCATCTGTATCCTGCCCTTCATACTTCTCGGTTGCGGTCATCTTCGTCCGGGATGTCTTTGCATAGACCATGTCCATACCTATTCCAAATAGGAGGATGCCGCCTGCAATTCGAAAAGCCTCGATGGATATACCGAAGATCTGGAGTATCCAGCCGCCTCCAAAGGTGAATATCAGCAGAATGGCCAGAGCAAACTCGCTTGCTTCGCGCGCGATCTTGAGTTTTGCGGCCTGATCCATACTGCCGGTAAGGGAGACAAAGATCAGGGTGGCTGCAAGCGGGTTCACTACGATGATGATCGAGGAGAGGCTCAGCAGGACGAAACTCAGGAGATCTGGCATCTACAGTCATCAGGTATGCAATAAGACCGATATTAGCACTTGTGGTTTGTAGAGGGGATAGTCGATACGTTTCCCTGAAACCCTGTTATAGTAAAGGATTTTTCCAGGGGTTTTTGCGAGGGAGAGGAGGGAAAGGGGGTGCTCCTCTTCAGTTCCCGGTTTGACCCGCAGAAATTCGGTCCACGTGACCGAAAACGGCTTCCAGGGGGCAATTGCCACAGAATGCCCGCCACCACACAGGCCGCCGGGTTTTCGGCGAAGGACGATCGACGCGAGCGATTCGGGAGCACCGATGAACTGGTTTGACCGCCCCCCGCGCAGACTTGAGGTGCCCACCCACACCTTCCAGACAGTATCGTGATTCCAAAAAAATATGTTCTGCCACCGGAATCCGGCGGCACGGTATTCACTCGTAGATTACCGGTTCATCGATCCGGGAGTAGTCAACCAGTTCCCCCGGCGCGAAGTGGATGCCGAGTTCCCGCACCGCGCTCTCTGGGGAGTCGGATGCATGGATAACGTTCCGGCCGATATCAAGCCCGAAATCGCCGCGAATTGATCCTGGTGCGGCTTCTGCGGGATTGGTAGCGCCAACCATCCGCCGGACAACCGCGACCGCATCCTTTCCTTCCCAGGCCATCAGGAAACAGGGTCCACTCATGATGTAAGCCGCTAGACCGGGGAAGAAGAGTTTCTCCATGTGTTCACGGTACTGCTCGACAACCCGGTCCTCGGGAAGGACCTCAAGTCTCGCCGCTGCGAGTTTGAGCCCCTTCGCCTCGAACCTGGAGACTATCTCCCCGATGAGCCCACGCTGGACACCATCGGGTTTGATCATCACGAAGGTGCGCTCCATGGGAGATCACTCTTTGCCGCGGGCCCTGCGTCCGGCGGCAGTCCACTCGACGCGGCGCGGCACCCGGCCGAGCCTGTAGTTTTTCTGGCACTTGGTGCTACAGAAGTAGTAGATTGTTCCGTCCCTGCGCACAAACATCTTGCCGGTGCCGGGTTCCAGAACCTCACCACAGAAACTGCAGACGTACTTCTCGACCATGGTCACCGCCTCGAGAGTTTCTTCGCCTCACGCTCGGTCTCGAGCAGCGAGAGGATGTCTCCCTCCCTGATCGGGCCTACCGTGTTGCGGGTGATGATCCGGCCTTTGTTCGGGCCGTCAAGAACCCGGCACTTCACCTGCCTGGCTTCGCCGTGCATCCCGGTTAGGCCGATGATCTCGATGACTTCTGCTGGCGTTCCCTCGCCTGTCATGACTTAATCCCTCACGCTCTCAGTGCAGCAATCTGCTTTGCGATCTCATCGACCAGGTCTTTTGCCTTGCCGGATTTGACGATCGCTGCGGCTGCGGAGCCTACCTCCAGACCGCTTGCGGAACCGATCTCGTTCTGCTTCGAGATGTAGACGTACGGAATCCGCTTCTCGTCGCAGAGCGGTGGGAGGTGCATCACAATCTCCTGGGGCTCAACATCAGAACCGATAAGAACCAGCTGTGCAGTGTTCCGTTCGACGGCTTTTGTCGTCTCGTTTGACCCTTTTTTCACCTTTCCGGTATCCCTTGCGATCTCAAGGGCTTCAAGGGCCTTGTTCTGGATCTCTTCCGGAACCTCGAACTTTACATAGGTCGTTGCCATAACTCACCTCTTTCAGGGGCAGCCCTCTGCTGCCCCATCATCATTCATCAGTAGCGTAGCTGATCGAATGCGCTGTATTATGTCAATAGGAGGGGTGATAAAGGTTTGTCACGCAGGGATCCGGTATATCTGGACTCCTTTCTCATCATAGATGAGTTCAAGCGCCCCGATAGGGAGAGAGACGTTGTAGCGTTCGCGCTCTGGATCACCCACGTAGAGGAGTGTGGCGTTGTAGGCACGCGCAAGGTCGATTGCAAGGTCTGGCTGCTCGTAGATCGTCCTCACATCAGCGACCCGCTCGCTTATCGGCCCGTAATCTCCACGCCACATGTACTCGTGAGATGGCATCCCGATGATGGTCGGGATCCCGGTGAATGTTGACATACGGGAGTAGTAGGTGTAGTCGCCGCCCTCTGCCTCGACGAGGATCTGATCGCCAGGAAGATCACAGAGGAAGGCGATCGCCGCCGCATCACCGGGATGTGAGACTGCAAGGTATGCCGCCCCGTCGAGCGTGCGGCTCCCGGAACCGAAGTCAACACCGATCGCGAATGGTGCAACCAGGAAGAGAATGATAGCCAGGGCCGGAATGGCTTTCCCGAGGCGGGGAGGTATACGTCGGTCGATCCCGAACCGCTGGCTCCACTCCCCGATTATGGCAAGGCTCGCTGTCGCCATCATGAACCAGGCGGGAAGGTAGAACTTGAAGACGGTGTTCATACGACAGTAGATCCCCCCCATCATGTCCACCAGGTAGACGAATTCCGTGCCGATGATGATCAGGAGCCCGAGGATGGCAAGCGTATCGATGACCGAGAACCGGCGGCGGGCGATCAGGTAGACCAGCGGTATGGCGGCGATGGCCGCGGCCGGGTATCCGGCAAGCGCAGGCACCACCGCGATAAGCAGCAGGTAGGGGCGCTTTCTGATATCTGGAGCGCAGTAAGCGGTAAGGATCGCCAGGAAGAAGCCGTGAACCAGGAGGAACTCAAGAGGTGCAGAGGGTTCAGGGACGATTCCGACTCCGCCGATACCGGGGGTATTGAGGTGGAGGTAGAAGGGGAGGTATGCAAGGACGGCAAGCGGCGGCACCGCGCCGAAGATCATCCATGACCTGCTCTCATCGCGCCCGAACTTCCCGTAGCGGCGCCAGACCATGAGACCGAAGAGAAGCGTGACGGGTGCGTAGACCAGGACGTCCCAGGAGTTGAAAGCAGGCATTGACCCGAGGGAGAGGGCGGTAAGCCCGCAGAGGACACCCCTTCCCTTCATAGAGAGATCACCCCACCGGAGATAGGCAAAAACCAGTAGAAAGAGAAGGAACCCCTGGTTGAAGAAACTCATAACATGAGGATGAACGTCGCCCCAGAGCATGGAGAAGAGCGGATACTCGTTGATGGTGTTCTCAATCGTCCTGGTGCTGCCCCAGAGAACGTCAAACCAGGAGTCCCCGATCAGGATGTGATAGATTACGGAGGGGTTCGGGATGAAGAGCGCAAGCACCGGGAGCCACCGGTGGCGGTCGAGGATGAGGTGGCCGAGAGCGTAGAACGAGACGACAGTGAGGCCGAGCACCGTCGGGAGGGCAAGGTTGAACGCCACTGATGACGGTGCACCGGACAGAAGCCCGAGAGCCCCGTTCATCCAGTAACCCATGTAGTAGTAGACGTCGAGCACCCCCCCGGCATACCAGGGATCAAGCGGCGGGACGATGGGCTGGCGCATGATCGATGCCAGGATGGCGTGGTCCATAAACTTCTCGCCGGAGGAGATGGCCGGGTTGATCCAGCGCACCTCGAGCATGAAGAGGAAGGGGATCAGGAAGGCGAGATCCCATTTGAACGACGAATACAATCGTTCCTTTGTGTAGAATCTGCCTGAAGCGGCATAGATTATCGCTGCAGCAAACGGGATGAGAGCAAGCAGGATCGGGAGACCAGAAAGAGCGCAATACCAGGAGAGAAGCGTGAAGAGGAGGATCGATGCCGGGTAAGCGGCGGCCGGAGCAAGGCGGCCCAGGGTGCGGTCGAGCGCCGGCCAGATGGATAACTGGAGCACCTTGATGATCGCAAGCCAGATCAGAACGGGGACGAGAAACTCACCCGCCAAACGTATCCTCCATCTCGATCTCTCTTTTGAAAGCCTTCTTCAGGAGTTCGACCGACCAGTCGCCGAAGTAGTATATCGAACCGACACCACCGACGAGCGTGACCAGGTTTTTTATCAGGTGATCTATGACCGCGATCAGAGTCGCCGTGGCCGCCGCCATCCCTGCCAGCCCGAAGGTAAGTGCGACCGCAACCTCATATGTCCCCACGCCGCCCGGCGTGAGAGGCACCGCTTTTACAAGGTTGCCGATTACGATCGCAAGGATGACCACAGAAAACGGCATCGACTCCTGAAACATCAGGACTACCGCGTAGCAGACCAGCACGTCGACGACCCATATAAAAATCGATGAGATACTGAGCGCCGCGAGTGCACGGGAATGAAGGGAGGCCCGTCTCACCTCGTCGAGCATCTGCTGGATGGCGATGAGGATCCGGTTCTCGGAGTTCATCCTGCCCGAACTGAGGATAACAGCGAAGAAGATGCAGCCTGCACCGAGAGGCAGCGCAATGGCGATGATGAACCAGTCGGGGACATCAAGAACTGTGAGAACAAGCAGGAGCGCAACGACGCCGAGCACCGCGACCATCATGACATCGAAGACCCGCTCGACGACAAGGGAGGAGAACCCCTCGGAGTAGGTGGCATCATCCTCGTGTTTGAGGATGAGCAGCCGCACAAGGTCGCCGAGACGCGCCGGGACGATGAGGTTCGCCGTCTGGGATACAAGGATGCAGGCTGTCGAGAACCAGACACCCTTTTCGACACCGAGTCCATGGAGGATGAACCTGTATCGGAAACCACGGAGTATCCAGGCAGCGACGCAGATCGCGACAGCCGCAACCAGGAACGGCAGAATCGCGTGCTCGAGCGTCAGCATGAGGTCGTCCCACACGCGGTATAGCATATACCCGATGATCCCTGCTGCGATCAGGGTGGGTATGACGATAGCGCTAACTTTTTTCCACATGAAGCCGCCACCAGAGATGCACAATTGCCGATCCCATCTTGAATACATCTTTCGCGCGAACGGTTGTCCCATCGCCCTGCCGCCACCGCACAGGGATCTCCCGTATCCGGTAACCCTTCCTCTGAGCCCGCACCAGCACCTCCGTGTCCCAGAACCAGTGGTCTGCCGTGACGGAGGGGAGCAGGGAGGGCAGACGGTCACGCCGGAACGCCTTGAATCCGCACTGGTGATCATGCAGCCTGCTCCGGAGGATCAGGCGCACCAGCATGTTGTAGCCCCTGCTTGCGATCTCACGGCCGCCGCTCCGGATGATGGTGCTCTCGGGAAGGAGACGGGAGCCTGTTGCGATATCGCATCCCTCCCGAATGGAGCCTATCAGTTCAGCGAGGTGCTGCATATCGGTTGCGAGATCTACATCGTAGTAACAGACGATCGATCCCCTCGCCGCGGCAAACGCACGGTTGAGCGCGCGGCCCCGTCCGAGTCTCTCATCGGCATGGAGCAGCCGAACCCGGGGGTCCCGCTCCTCATACTCCCTGACAAAATCCGCGCTCCCATCGGTGCTCCCGTCCTCGGCGACTATCAGTTCGAACCTGCCTGGCGCGATCTCTTCGAGCGTCTCAAGCGACCGCGGTATGGCGATTCGGAGCGCCGCAAGATCGTTGTAGACCGGCAGGACAGCGCTCACCTCGATCTCAGCCATTCGCAAACCTCTCAAGAACCCTTTTTGCCACCTCCTGTCCAGCGATGACCGAACCATTCATGCTCCGTTCGGGGTAGTTCGGCGGGCTGAACATCCCGGCCATGAAGAGACCGTGCTCCTCGTAGTCCGGCAGTCGTTTCCGAAGCCCGGTCGTGTAAACAGGTCCTGCGTATGGGTCCACGGCCAGGCGATGCCAGTGCACCTCCCCTTCGTCGACGGAGAAACGCCTGCAGAAATCGACGAGCATCTTCTTCTCAAACCCTTCCGGGAGCCGGCCCGTGAAGTAAGATGCAAGGTAAACGATCTGCTCGCCGTACCACTCAAGGGGGGCGAAGTTGGTGTGCGAGACAACCGCACCGTATGGGGCCTTATCCTTCATGTTCAGCCAGTATATCCCGTCGGTAACGTCACGGTCGAGCGCCAGGGTCATGCAGGCGGCGCCCTGGTAGGGAACGGGGGCGATATCCAGACCGGTAAGTGTTGCGGTCACCTGGGGAGGGAGGGTCGATACAACGGCGTCGTAAGGTTCACCGTTTACAAGCCAGGCTTCGCCATCCCGCCGGATCTCATCAACAGGCGCACCGGGCATTATCGATGCACCCTGTCGCGACGCCGTCTCCTCAAGCCGCGCAATGAAGTGCTGGAATCCTCCCTTCAGGTAGCCAAGCCGCTCCCCTCCGACACCCCGGTCAGACCTGATGGCGATGCGAGAGATCAGCCAGGCCGCAGATACCTCCCACGCCCGGTCTCCAAACTTGCTCTTCAGGAGCGGTTCAAAGAACGAGGCATAGACCCCCGGCCCGAGGTTGTCAAGGATAAAGTCCCTCGCGGTGACCTCGTCGAGCGCTGCCACGTCAAACCGGCGGGAGCGCAGCGTCAGCAGTCCCAGGCGGACCTTCTCGATGAGCGTGAGGTGGGGGTAGCGCAGGATCTCGGTCGGGGTGGTGAGGGGGTGGACTACCCCGTCGACGAAGTAACCGGTGGTCCCCTTGAGCCATACCAGCCGGTCGATAACCCCGAGATTCTTGAAGAGTGCAAGCAGCGCAGAATCCCCCGCAAAACAGTGGTGATAATACTCCTCGATCCAGTAGTTGCCGATCCGGTAGGATCCAAGGCATCCTCCCGGAACAGGCCTTCTCTCGAAGAGATCTACCTCATGTTCCCCGACGAGTTCAAGTGTCGAGACCAGACCGGATAAACCTCCCCCCACAACGCAGATCTTCATTGATCACCCCTGTATATGAAAGATATAAGAGTAGTTTTTGATAAAACTTCTAACTCTGTATGCATGGTCTTTATACATAAGCATGGATATATTTAATCAGGCAATATGAGGGTGTGAAGTTAGATGAGGGTCTTCTTCATAGGATTCGGCCAGGCAGGGGGCAAGATCGTCGATATGTTCGTCGAGCAGGACAAACGATCTCAGACCCAGAGTTTCAGGGGCCTCGCGGTAAACACAGCACGAACCGACCTGATGGGGCTTAAGCATATAGAACTCAAGGACCGGCTGCTTATCGGCCAGACAGTGGTGAAAGGTCACGGTGTCGGCACCGATAACGTGACCGGCGCGCGGGTGACTGCCGATGAGATCGATTCCATTATCAATGCCATCGATTCACGCGGCACCCACGATATCGACGCCTTCGTCATTGTAGCCGGTCTTGGCGGCGGAACAGGTTCGGGTGGTTCGCCAGTCCTGGCCCGCCACTTAAAGCGCATATACCGGGAACCGGTCTATGCGATCGGCATCCTGCCCGCCCCAGAAGAAGGCCGACTATACTCATATAACGCTGCCCGTTCCCTCAGCACCCTGGTGAACGAAGTGGACAATACATTCATCTTCGATAACAGCGCCTGGAAGAATGAGGGGGAGAGTGTAAAGGACGCCTATTCAAGACTGAATGACGAGATTGTACGGCGGTTCGGCGTGCTCTTCCGGGCAGGTGAGGTCGGCAAAGCAGGTGTCGGTGAGATGGTTGTGGATTCAAGCGAGATCATCAATACCCTCCGGGGCGGCGGCATCAGTTCTGTCGGTTACGCCATCAGCGAGAAAGTCAATCCGCGCACAAAGCAGCAGAAGAAGAGTCTCTTCTCCAGCCTGACGCGCAGCAATAAGGATAAGACCGAGCAGGTGCTGACAGGTGAGGACAAGTCAGCAAAGATCATCGCTCTTGTCAGGCGGGCCATGCTCGGGCGCCTCACCCTGCCCTGCGACTACTCGACGGCTGAACGGGCTCTTGTCCTTCTCGCCGGCCCGCCAGAGGAAATGGACCGCAAGGGCGTGGAGAAGTCAAAGAGCTGGGTTGAGGAGAACATCGCCGGCGTTGAGGTGCGTGGCGGGGATTACCCTGTGCAGAGCGACTACATCGCGGCAGTGGTGGTCCTCGCGACGATCGGCAACGCTCCCCGGATTACAGAACTCCTTGAGACCGCAAAGTCCACAAAGGAAGACGTCCTTAAGTCAAAGGAGAAGCGTACGACCATGTTCGACGACGGAATTGAACCTTTGTTTGAGTGAGGGAAAGGCTATTATGGAGAAGGCAAGCATCGTAAGGTGGTTTATCCTTCTGCTGGCACTCCTCTGTGCCGTGCAGGGGGCATCGGCGTTTAACATTAAAACCGAGACCATCAACCCTGCCACCGGCCCACTCGAGCCGGGGCAGCAGGTGACCGCACGCTACGTGCTCACCTATGATATGGTCACTACGGGTGACCTGAGCGATGAGACGTTCGAGTTGAGCACGGGGCTGCAGAATCCAGTCTGGGATATCATCGTCTATCGCGATGGGATTGCCGTCTACACCACCAAAAAAACCGGTTACTATCCCGTTCTGACGGAGTTTGAGATATCGTACGGTGAGGGCGACACCGAACTGGATATACAGTTGCGTGGCACCGTCCCCTCGAGCACGACCGGGCAGGTTCTGATAATCAAGATCGAGCACCTGCGCGGCAGTGATGTGAAAGACTCCCATTCGGTGAGCCGCGACGTCGTGAGCGCTGCCGATATCAAGGGTGCGCTTGACGCCCAGCAGCAGCGCCTCAAGGATCTGAAGGCCGATATGGATGCAAAGGCGGCAGAGGGCGTGGACATATCTGAGGTTCAGGCAAAGTATAATGCTGCAAGCAGTGCGCTCACCAGCGCCGCATCGGCAGGGCCAGCACAGGCAAAATCTTACATCGACACCGCGAAGTCGAATATCGATGAAGCGATCAAACTCCTGGACAAAGCATGGGCGGAGAAGGCGGTTGCCGATACCGGTGCGGCAATCGAGTCGCTTGACGGGATGATAAACTACTTTGTCGAGAACAGATCCATGGGGAGCGATCCGCAGGTTGTTGCCATCATGACCAAGCGCGAGAGTGCCGTCCAGTTCTACACCCAGGCACAGGACTACCTGAACGCCGGCAACTACGCAATGGCGCGCTCAAAGGCTACGGACGGCATGAACAAGGCAAACGAGGCACTGGCAGACGCAGCCGCGCTCCGGGAGAAGATCGGTGAGGGGTTCAGCCTCAGCGGCAACCTCCTCCTCTACATCGGGATCGGGGTTGCTGTAGTTCTTATCGTTGTGGGTGTTGTGCTGCTCCGGAAGAGGAAGCGCTGGGACGAACTTGGATGAGATCATTGACCCTCAGATCATTTCCCCACATCTTTTTCCACACCCCCTTCTCACACCTTTGCTGGTTCACCAACCACAACGCAACCTGCCCTTTCGCTGCATCTCTTTGTCTCTAAGTGACGTTTTTACCATGAAACTGGCCTTTGCCCGGGGGCTAAAATAGATTACAAACTCTACGAGGCTGGGTGTTGACGGATGTACAATGTTTGAGTCGAGAAAGATTTTCCAGAAGTGGGCGGTGTGTCCGCGAGAGCAGTCGGGTGGCGGGGGTGTTTGATGTCAGACGTTTACCAGGAGACGCAGGAGACAAGGGGGGACGTGCCGTCCCCCTCCCCGCCAGCCCTACCGCCGGTTACAACGATTCCCCATCGATACACTGTCCGGGGATTGCATCTCTCTGGCGTCTTAGCGAAACCATTCGGGAAATTCCATTCCTGTTCCGTGCACGGCCATCGGGGCAATCGCCATTCACTTGCCCGCCCCCTGTGAAGGGGAGGCGGGGGTGTTTCCAGAGGCTAAAACACTGTCACGGTGACACGCATAGACGGCGGTGGGAGGAGAGATCGTCTCCCCGGTTCTCGCGGGGTAACGTAACGAGTTCCAGGCTTCCCCCTATAGCACGGTTTTCCGGGGACAGCCTCACGCTGTCAACGGCGTCCCGAAGGGGAGAGGAGAGCATCAGGTGGTCGTCCCAGCAGAGGTCCTCGAGAATACCTCGAGTATCCTGCTGCCGACCTTTCCGTCCCTGAAGAAGTAGTAGGCAAGCAACCTGTCTTTGTTCTCCCCGTATGAGAACCAGTAGTTCAACCTGCAGGTCTCCTTAACGTAACCGTCGAGTGCCGGGTAGGTATCAGCATCGTGAGTGACAACAAGGTCAAAGTTCCCGCTGTATATCGTCTCCTCGCTCACCTTCTGGCCATAGTAAGCGATTTTTGAACTCCGGTCGCCCCGGTAGTACCAGGGCAGCGGCCAGTAGGAATCGGTTGCTATTGCCACACGGTCGGCGGCATCGATCTTTGCAAAGAGCCACCGGAGGTCCTCGGAGTTCTGGACCTGAACTATGGGTTCGTTTATGTCTGCCGGTGTGAACGCCACGTGAAACGTCATCGCGACCAGGAGGATGCTCGCCGCGACGGCGATTACCGCCTTCTTCGTTGTCATCTGATAAACCGCAACGAAGATCATGGGCAGAACCTGGTGGAGGATCAGCCAGGGCACCTTCTCGCCGATGTAGGCGTATGCCGCAAGCGATAGAAGCATCCAGAATATGGCGAACCTTGCAAACTCCTTCTGCCGATCGATCTGCCGGATCTCCCCGCTCCCAGAGATTATCTCGCGAAGCCGCCCCCTCAGGCCCGGGGTCGCCACCTCCGGCGGCGGGGGCAGAGGGTCAGGGGTCTCTTCTCTGTCAACATTGTCAACATCAGTTACCCCGGTCTCACCGGGTTTCTCCATATCCCGTCTTCGCTCTCTCCAACTGGAGATTATGCCCGCGACATCGAAAAACTGCAGAACCCCGACGATGGCAAGGATCAGGATCGGTACCTCGTAGAGGATGAAGAGCAGGATATAGAAGTAGGGCGGCCCCCCGATACGCTGCATCTCGTGCATCGCCGTCCAGTGCTCGATGGCCCGAAGCCACCAGTCCAGGGCCATCTCTGGATGGACACCAAACGAGGAGTAAAAGGCCGTCGCAATACCGACCGCGACGACAACGCCGAGCACAAGATCCCTGACCCAGTGGGCCGGAAGCCTGACCTTCCTCGTCCAGATCAAGTAGATTAGGTATAACCCGAAGATCAGGATAACGATGGGCATGTTCTCCTTGGCAGACATTCCCAGCCCTATCGCTGTTCCAGCGAGCAGGGCATACCTTGTCTGCCCCCGCTCAAAGTAGTAGAGCAGAGCGACAAGGAGCAGCATCGTAAAGAAGACTATAAAGATATCGTTCCGCAGGAACCGCGAGAAGTAGACCATGTTCGGCGATACCGCAAGGAATAGCGCCGCTACCAGGGTCTGTTTCTTATCCAGGTAGCCGAGCCTGTAGATGGGGTAAAGCAGTAGGAGAAGCAAGCTGCCAAACAGCGCAGGGAGGAGCCTTCCCGTGAGATCGGAGTCACCAAGGAGCGAAAAGACCCCGGCCGTCACGTAGTAGAGGAACGGCCCATGATACATGGGATCGTAGATATACGTCCCGTCAGTCAGGAGATTGTAAGCAAACCACGCATGAACGGCCTCATCGTGGTGGAACAACTTTAAGTCAAGAGCATAAAAACGAAGGGCAACTGCAGCCAGAAATATGAGGAGGAAAACCACCTCTAATGAGAGATTTTCACGGACCCTCGCCGTGAACGCAGCGGCCTTCACGCCGCACCAACCTCAACTCTCCAGCACAATCTCAATGCCGATGTCTTTTGGAACTTGTATGCGCATCAACTGGCGCAGCGCGCGCTCGTCGGCATCGATGTCTATGAGCCTCTTATGCACCCGCATCTGCCAGCGATCCCAGGTTTCAGTACCCTCACCATCAGGGCTCTTCCTGGCGGGGACCACAAGTTTCTTCGTGGGTAGCGGTATCGGACCTGCCAGATTGACGCCGGTACGCTCTGCAATCTCTTTGATCCTGTCACAGACCATCTCGATCTTCTCAAAGTCGGTTCCTGAAAGACGTATTCTGGCCTTCTGCATCTGCAACCACCAAAAATGTAGTAATTCTTCTTATCTCATCTGCTTTGGTGTAATGTCGATGCACATGCCTGCCGCGATGGTTGAGCCCATATCACGGACTGCAAACCGTCCGAGCTGCGGGATCTCCTTGACCTTCTCGATGACCATTGGACGGGTAGGCCTGATCTTGACGATCGCGGCATCACCGGTCTTGAGGAAAGTGGGGTTCGTTTCCTTGACCTGACCGGTACGGGGGTCGAGTTTCTTCTGGAGCTCGACAAATGTGCATGCGATCTGGGCGGTGTGGCAGTGGAAGACCGGTGTGTAACCGACGGTCAGGGCGCTTGGGTGGTGAAGCACAACAACCTGCGCAACAAACTCCTCGGCAACGGTCGGCGGCGCGTCAGCAGGGCCGCAAACATCACCACGGCGGATATCCCCCTTACCGATACCGCGGACGTTGAACCCGACGTTGTCACCTGGAAGCGCCTCGGGAATCTCCTCGTGATGCATCTCGATAGACTTGACCTCGCCCTCCTTGTTAGCGGGCATGAAACTGACCTTCATGCCTTTCTTCATGACACCGGTCTCGACGCGGCCTACTGGCACGGTTCCTATACCGGAGATGGAGTAGACATCCTGGATAGGAAGACGCAGGGGAAGATTGGTGGGCTTCTCGGGTTCGTTGAGCATGTTAAGCGCTTCAAGAAGCGTCGGGCCCTTATACCAGGGAGTGTTCTCACTGTGCTTGGAGATGTTGTCACCCTTGAACGCGCTCATCGGGATGAAGGTGACGTTGTCGGGCTTGTAACCGACGATCTTGAGCAACTGGGAGAGTTCTGCCTTGACCTCATTGAAACGCTTCTCATCATACTTGACGGCATCCATCTTGTTGATGCCAACGATCAGCTGATTGATCCCGAGTGTGCGGGCCAGGAAGACATGTTCCTTGGTCTGTTCCATCACACCGTCCGGCGCGGCCACAACCAGGAGCGCAGCGTCCGCCTGGGACGCGCCCGTGATCATGTTCTTGACGAAGTCACGGTGACCAGGGCAGTCCACGACGGTAAAGTAGTACTTTTCGGTATCGAACCGCCTGTGAGCGATATCAATGGTGATGCCACGCTCACGCTCTTCCTTGAGGCTGTCCATAACCCAGGCAAACTCAAACGAGCCCTTGCCCTTGGCTTCGGCCTCTTTCCTGTAGGTCTCAATGATGTGGGGCGGTACGGTTCCGGTCTCAAAGAGCAGCCGACCTACGGTGGTAGACTTCCCGTGGTCGATATGTCCGATAACTGCTAAGTTCATGTGGGGCTTTTCAACTGCCATAGATTATATCCTCCACTCATATAGGCCTGTCAGCTCAAACAGCCTGCTTATGCGAGTAACTTATACGTGTGCCGTCTACCATATAAAGCATTTCTATGCGCTTCAATGGCGCCCATGCTTCAAAAACCCATGACAGTCGACAGAATCTTATTTCTGGAGAGTCTATGTTCCTCGTAACATGAAGTTACTTGAGTTTCACCGTGATGAGGCAAAAGACAGGGTGACTGTAACCTGCGCGGGCCGGGAGGTATCGGTCTACTCGCACTGTGCTTACTGCCGCTACTGTGCTGGTGTCCGGGTGGGCAGGCGGACAATGGAGACACCACAGCGTCAGGCGCTGAGTGGTGTCCGGCATGGCTCAAACCCGGATGAGAACCTATTAAACGCGGCCATGATGTTTAACTCACTCGTTCGGGACGGCACCGGTATTGAATGCGAGGACGAGGCTGGAGAGGGGTTCGCCTCGATGTACTACCGTTAGAAGGGGCTAGCCCCCCGACCTGCTCCTTTCCATATCGTATATCTATCGGCTTCTCCCTTTACTGCTTCTCCTCTGAGGGTTTCGGCCCGAACTCCTTCTGGATCTCTTCTCTGAACTTAGCATATCCGATCTCATCCATCTGATCGGCCAGCGGCCTGCCGCTCCAGGCACTCCGGTAGACCCAGTAAACGATGCGGTCGACCACCTCAACCACCTCCTCAGCGGTCTCGACTGTAACAAGTTCCCGCCCTGCGGCAGGAGAGGCCCCACGTCGACCGCCGACCGTGATCTGGTAATGGTCATACTCCGATTTCAGGAGATGGTATGGGCAGGAATGTATGCAAACGCCGCACTGAACGCATTTGCTCTCATCAAGGACTGAGACACCGTTTTTAAGGGCAATGGCGTGCTGTTTGCAGTACTCCACGCAGGTGCCGCAGCCGGTGCAGAGGCCGGGAATGCGCAGAGGACGGATCCTGCCGATGATCCCGATGTCGTTTAGAAGCGGACTGTTGCAGATGTAGGTGCAGCTGGATATGGCGATGCGGAGCCGTATCGGGAGTTCCCTCCCGAAGACCCGTCATCACCATCTCAGTCCCTCGACGGTCTCGGGTTCACCGAACGATTCTATCTGGTTTTGAGGAAGCAAGCGCTGGTGATGATCGTGGTGCCCTATCTGTTTATATCCCCGGGTTACCGATCTCGCTTTCGCACCATGTTACAACGCTCTCAGCGATAGCAACTGCCCGCTGGTATTCCTCCTCTTTGACTGGCGAAAGGAAATGCGGATACCGGGTCGTAATGGCGAACCGTGTTAGTTTCGCGGCTTCTTTCACGCGATCCGGCACGCAAATCCCGTTCATCATGATGATGGTAACAAGTGCGGCAAGATCGTGGACATACGGATACTCGATATGATGAAGGATACAGACCGCCTTGAGCGCTTTTTCTGCTGCCTGCTGGGCGTTGAAGCAGAGATCTTCCAGGTAGACGGATGTATCGGCACGGCTCCTGGCAATTGCAAGGTTTGAATGTGCCCGGTTTAACCATTCCCGTGGATCTTCAGGTTGAAACCTCTCCGGCATGGTAAACCTCGCGGCCCTGCTGGAGTGCAGGGTATACTATAAAGTAAGGGGAATTCCGGAACCGCTCCATATCCAGGGAAGAGATAACAATAATATCGACGGCCTTGCCGATACCGATCAGGTTCATATAGATCTCTTCCGTGAGACTCCCGGCATCGAACTCACCGCTCTTTATCACGAGCAGATCGATATCGCTTGCCGGTCCCATCTCACCCCGCGCACCAGATCCGAAAAGAACTATCTTTTCCGGGTTTGAACAGGCAACAATCCGGCGGATAATCTCCTCCAGCACTTCCGGATCTACTGTCCCTTCTTTCATCATTTTTTCTTCACCAGCGAGACCGGTTTTGTATTCAGATTACCTATGCACTACGGCCCATGTATCTCGCTCATGCCGCCGTCGGCATGAGCGGGAGATGAACGCGGCGCCCCTTTATCGGGATCACCCCGCCCCGCGCACAGCCTGCCTTCATGTCAGAGGGGATCTGATATGATTGTATCGTATGCTGGGTAATGCATCAAACTCCCTGTAATTTGTCCAGGCCTCATCAAGCCTATCGATTCAGAGAATGGGCATGATCTGATGGGATCTGACCGCCTCTCATTCCTCCGCCTGCTCCTTCGGCCCGAACTCCTTCTGGATCTCTTCTCTGAACTTAGCATATCCGATCTCATCCATCTGATCGGCCAGCGGCCTGCCGCTCCAGGCACTCCGGTAGACCCAGTAAACGATGCGGTCGACCACCTCAACCACCTCCTCAGCGGTCTCGACTGTAACAAGTTCCCGCCCTACGGCAGGAGAGGCCCCACGTCGACCGCCGACCGTGATCTGGTAATGGTCATACTCCGATTTCAGGAGATGGTATGGGCAGGAATGTATGCAAACGCCGCACTGAACGCATTTGCTCTCATCAAGGACTGAGACACCGTTTTTAAGGGCAATGGCGTGCTGTTTGCAGTACTCCACGCAGGTGCCGCAGCCGGTGCAGAGACCGGGAATGCGCAGAGGACGGATCCTGCCGATGATCCCGATGTCGTTCAAGAGCGGACTGTTGCACATGTAGGGGCAGCCGGATATGGCAATACGAAGCCGGATAGAAAGTACCTTCCCGAAGACACGCTCATCAATCTTTCTGGCGAGGTCGATAGTCTCGCAGTTGGCATACTTGCATCGCTCCGTACCCGGGCAGGCCATGATGTTGACAACCTCGTTCTGCTCCGCACCTAGCGGTGTGCCGTTCTTCTCAAGGGCTTTTGCAACCTTTTCAAAATTATCCGGCTTTACGTGCGGGATCTCCACGGTCTGGCGCATGGTGAGGTGGAGCGTGCCATCGCCGTACTTCTCGCTGATCTTTCCCAGTTGCCTGACCTGCGCCGCGGAAAGAACACCTGCCGGAATCCGAACCCGCACCGTTGCATATTCTGCATCCCGTTCGGTGATGATCCCTCCCCGGGAGTATAGGGTCTGTTCCTGCATCATTCTACAGTAGTAGATAACGCCAGGATAAAAAAGATGGTTATGCGAGAGCAAGGAGGAGGATGACACCGGCCCGGACTATCTCGTTTGATGCCCCAACGATATCCCCATTTACCCCGCCAAAGACCCTCCGGGAGAGCACAAGCATAAACGCGGTTATGGCGGCGGTGGCTGCAAGGGCAAGCACGAGAGCCAGCCGCGGCAGCGGCAGCAGGAATAGCGGAAGCGTCAGCAGGAATGCCGGGACCAGAAACCAGGGTTTTGCAAAACTATGGAGATAGGAATGCATACCCTCGCGAAACGGTCTACCGAGGGTCGTGAGCCAGGACATCGCGGTCTTGGCGCAGACCTCGGCGGTAAGTATGGTTAGAGGAATGTTTGCGACGGCCTGGAGCCCGGAAAACGCAAGGAGCGTGACGAGGATCCCCGCCGCAACAGCGCCCGCCCCTGTTGTCCGATCGGTCATTGCCGCGATCCTCTTTTCCCGCCTGCCGTGGGCCATAAGTCCGTCGCCGAAGTCCAGCAGGCCGTCGAAGTGGTTGCACCCGGAGAGGAGGAGCACCGCGGCGATGGCGACGGCCGCTCCCACAGGGGGTGATGCTATCCAGAACGTGACAATGGCCGCTATCCCGCCGATGAGATAACCGGCAAGGGGGTAAAGGTAAGAACGGCGGGCGAAGTGCTCGAACTCAACCGGTCTGCCAAGAGGGAGGGATGTGCAGAACTGGAAAAGGGCAAGAACCGATCTCACACCGATCCCATCGACTCACTGTAGAGGCGCGATGTGCAGCCAGCGATCAGCCCGGCGACGGCGTCATCCAGGAACGGCCCGAGTTTGCTTAAGATCCCCGGTTTTTTCTGGTCGTAGCGGGTGAACTCGAACCGCGCGTATGTCCCCCCGATCACCTCGGCGATAGCCATCCCGATGATCTCGTCCGAGAGGAGGAAGACCGGATCGTCGGCGATCTCGGAGTTCTTCCGCTTCCAGTAGAGTTCATCCTCGAGCAGAATGGCGCCAAGGAGAAGCGAGGATACGTTTGGGTCATCGAGAACCTGCCCGATCTTCGCATCCAGCCTGCCTGCGGCCTCATCCTCATCTATCCCGTGGGGGATGTAGAGTTCCATTGCGGAAGCGATGATATCTCTCCTTGCGATACCCTTCTCTTCCAGCCTGCGCTCGATCTCGAACATTGTTCATGTATTGAGCCCGGCGGGTATTTCCGCGTTTGGATATGGTGTTTGCGATAACATTCCGGAGGATGGCTGCCTCGTGGGGGGTGGCTGTTCGCCAGGCGTTCAGGTGTGGGCCCGGGCTGCCCTTTTGGGGGGAGGAAGATGCTCACGGTCTCCCGCAGAGCAGAGAGCCAGCCCCCCGGAGGATGCAAGGTTACGACCCCGGGCCCCCATCACCTCCGGGCAATTGTGCGCCCTGGCAACGGTTGTGCCGGAGACCCGCTGCCCTGAGCCACCCTGCCGGCAGCAACCTCTTCTATCCTCCAGCACCCACTCTGTACTGATGTCTAACCCGTTCCTCTCTGAAGACCCGGGGATACGGCCTCGCCGCCCGATGATGGCGGTGGTGCTTGGAAACACCATGCTATCAACCGTTCCCGGCATATCGGGTGCAGGGCCGACACCGGAGAAGACGCTGCTAACGCCGGTTCTGGATGCAGAACTCATCACGAACGGCGCGATCACGAGCATGCCGGCCAGGCCCAACACCCCCACGGGGTGCCCAACACCCGCCTCCATCACCCGGTCGATGATGGAACTGACCGGGCTATCCCCCATCTTCATCAACTCCGGGCTTGCACACACACCCACCGTTCCCTGTCTGGACGTCTACGGGAGACCCGGCGGCGATCCCCGCCGGGAAGATGCGGTGCCGGATGCGCCGCTCCTCTTTGAACGGGGGGAGGCGATCGGCCGGATTCTTGCAAACTACAGCGACCTCCTGATGCTTGGCGAGTGCGTCCCCGGCGGGACGACCACCGCCCTCTGCGTCCTGCGGGCGCTCGGATACGACGCATCGGTCAGCAGCGCCTTCCCGAGAAACCCCCTTGACCTGAAGGAGGCCGTCTGTCGTGAGGTGTTCACCAGGATCCGGGAGACCGGGGTGGAGGAGCCCGTGGGTATCCTCCGCGCCGCTGGCGACCCCATGATGCCAGTCGCTGCAGGGATCGCGAGCACATACTCCGGTGAGATAATCTTTGCCGGCGGAACCCAGATGCTGGCCGTTGCGGCCGTCCTGAAAGCCCTGGGACGGAGGGTGCCGCACCTTGCGACAACGGTCTATGTCAGGGACGATCCCTCCGCAGGGTTCAGCCGTTCCGTAGCCGAAGTCGGCACCACCGCCTATTACGTTGACCCGGACTTCAAGAATATCGGCCACCCAGGACTTGCCCGATACTGTATCGGCGAGGTGAAGGAAGGGGCGGGTGCCGGCGGAGCCATGGTGCTTGCATACCTCATGGGCCACAGACCGGAGGAGATCTCACGAAAAATACTCGATTTTGTAATGAAGTATGCCTGAGGGAAGGACTATTACCCTTTTACGTCCATTTATTAAGCAATGCTTCCACTCTATGTGGTCAATAACCATGGACAGTTCAACCACCTGATCCTCCGGACACTCCGCGATATGGATATAGAGGCCGGGATGATCTCGAACATGACGCCGCCTGACGAGGTCGCCAGCGGCTGCCGTGGAATCATCCTTGGCGGCGGACCCACCTTGGAACGCGCCGGTCTCACCGGCGACTACCTCGACCTCGATATCCCGGTCCTCGGGATCTGCCTCGGGCTGCACATCATCGCAACAGCGCGTGGAGGCGCGATCCGCCGGGGTGCGAGCGGAGGTTTCGGGGGGGTTGAGGTGGAGGTCCTGGAACAGGATCCTCTCCTCCAGGGCTACCCCGAGAGGATGCAGGTATGGGCTTCGCATGCAGACGAGGTCTCGGTGGTGCCGGAGGGGTTTCTCCGGGTTGCAAGATCGGCCATCTGCGATGTGGAGGCTATGGTCTCTCCAGAAGAACGCCTCTACGGGATCCAGTGGCACCCGGAGGTCAGCCATACTTTTAACGGCCGACTTTTATTCGAGAATTTTGATAGGATATGCTCGGAGTAGATGAGATCGCAGAACGACTCGGGTCGATAGGCTTCTGCTGCAGGGAGTGTGGCAGGTGTTGCCAGAGGGTCGGGGAAGACTCAAACCTTGTGCTGGTGGGCGCCGCTGAACTTCGTGAGATCATGGCTGCTACCGGGATGAAGAGGGAAGAGATTGTTGAGCCCTACCCGGAGTTTATCAGAGCAGGAAACGGTGGTGAGTACACCCTGGCCTGGTGCCTTCGGCGAACGCTCGATGCGTGTATCTTCCTCAAGGATGGCCGGTGCTCGATCTATGAGCATCGTCCGTGGATCTGCCGCACCTACCCTTTCATGCTGGTCGATGATGACCTGATTATCTCGGAATGCCCGGGTCTCGGCGCTTCCATATCCCCCAGCGCTGCACGCGATGCTGCTGCCGATCTCTGCAGGCGCCAGGCCGCGGAGGCCGAGGAGGAGGCAGAGATCCGCGAAATCTTTCGGGAGACGGAGATTCCACCGGGAAAGAGGGTCGTGATCGATAGTGAGGGCATGAAGGTGCTCGATGGCTGAGATCCGTCTCGTCGGGACGGCGCACGTCTCGCAGAGGAGTGTCGAGGAGGTAAGATCGGCCATCGAGGAGTTCCAGCCCGATATCGTCGGTGTCGAACTCGATCGGGGCAGGTTTATCTCACTCACCGAGGAGACGGCCGAACCATCGGTGACGGAGATCCTGAAGAGCGGGAACTTCGGCCAGATCCTGCTCCAGTGGATACTCACATACATCCAGCAGCGTATCGGCGCTGAGACAGGGGTTAAACCCGGTTCCGAGATGCTTGCCGCCATCGAGGAGGCGCGCGCGCACCAGAAACCCGTGGCATTCATAGACCGCGATATCAGGATCACGCTCTCCCGATTCTGGGGTCTGATGGGGATCCGGGAGAAGATCAGGCTCGTATGGGCGCTCCTCTACTCACTTGTGAGCGTCGATCACCAGGAGCTTGAGATCGACGAACTCACGGATCAGGATGTGGTAAGCGTCGCGATGGAGGAGTTCCGGAAGTTCTCCCCGCGGGGCGCTCAGGCACTGATCGATGAACGGGACGCCTACCTTGCCCACCAGATCCTGATGCTTGCCAGGCGCTATGACCGTGTTCTGGCGATCATCGGTGCCGGGCACATCAGGGGGGTGCAGCGCTACCTTGACGCCCCGGAGACGCTGCCGCTGTTATCTGACCTGACCGCCGAAGTGAAGAAAGGACTGCCGTGGGCAAAGATCCTGGGAGCGGGTGTCACCATCCTCTTTCTCCTCCTGATCGCCGCGATAGCCTTCTCGGGGGTTGGACTGGATGTCCTGCTGACCGCCATCATATACTGGGTGGTGATCAACGGTCTCCTGAGCGCCGCATTCACGTTTATAGCCGGCGGGCACCCACTCTCGGCGGTCACGGCGTTTGCCGTCTCCTGGATGACCTCGCTCAACCCGCTGCTTGCGGCGGGATGGTTTGCGGCCATCGTCGAGGCGAAGATAAGGAAACCTGCCACCGGGGAGATCAGGCAGATAATGGAGGCCGGAACCTTCTCCGAGATGCGGCGGATCCCGCTATTCCGGGTGGTGCTGGTCGCGGCTCTCGCGAACATCGGGAGTTCAATCGGGGCTTTCGCCTACTTCCTCTTCATCTTCCCGGTCCTCGGGATCGATCCGTCGGTGGTCATCGGGGATGGGTTGTCGAATATGCTTCAGGCGATAGCGGGTCTCCTCTAAGCCCCCAACCTGTTGCGGGAACGCAGCATCCAATCCCGTTCCCCAAGGTATTTAGGCCTGGAATACCCACAATCGTTGTATGAGCTCGATTGGTGGAGCGGTTAACCTTGCTGTCACGGTGATCCGGAGCAGACACAGCGTGCGGAAGTACAAAGACACGCCCATAGATGACAAGATTGTGAAAGACGCCCTTGACTGCGCGCACCTTGCGCCGACCGCAAGAAACGAGCAACCCTGGCTGTTCGGGGCGATCCGCGACCGCGATACGTTGAAGGCGATCGCGGGCCTGGCCGATAACGGCCGGTTCATCGCCAATGCTCCAATCTGTTTTGCAGTCTTCGGGAAGAAGGACGCTAAATACTACCTGGAGGACTGCTGCGCGGCAACGATGCAGCTCATCCTGGCGCTCCAGGGATGGGGTGTCGGGTCATGCTGGGTCGCGGGGGCAAAGAAGGACTATGCCGAGGATGTCCGGAAACTTCTGAACGTTCCGGAAGACTACACCCTCGTCTCGCTGGTGCCGGCGGGATACCCGGAGGAGATATCGATCGCGAAGAAGAAACCCCTCGACGAGGTTACATTCTTCGATCGATACGAAGAAGAGGAGTAAGCCAGCACCTTTTTACCCGAAAGACCTGATTCTGCGGCCAGGGGTGCAGGTATACCATTCGCAACGCAGATTCAGGTCTCAGTCTGTTTTGCCGGGCAGTAGGGGCAGAGAGCGTTCTCGACATCGTTGGCCTTATCCCTGACAGGACAGAGGTATTCTCCGTTCCTGATCTCGACCATGAACCCGCCGGGAAACGGCGTCCCTACCGGGTGAGCGGGGAGGTCAAGGACAAAGATGTTAAAGGCGGCAAGGAGGAAGTAGAGGAGTTCGAGGTGCTGTTCATCCTCTTCTCCGGCAAGGCACGTCCTCTCGACCATATCGCAGAACTCCTCGTATTCAGGGGGAAGCGGTTCTCCCCCGACCCGAAGCCTCCCCTGGCGAATGGTAGAGATGAGGGCATGGTGCGTATCAAAGACCTGCTCCACCAGCCTCGGATACAGCCGCTGCCGGTAGGCGGGTGGGACGAACCTGAGGTCGCGCTCAACCCTACCCCGCACCGCCTGCAGGTCAGATAGCGAGTAGCGGGATACCTCCTGGTAGAGGATCTCTGCAAGTTCCGCGCGGGTTTTTGCTGACCTCAGACGGGTGCAGACCCGGCGTACATTCTCTTTTCCCTTCTCCGCGCTCATTGCGTCACGAATACACTTTGATCATCAAACCGTATCAGTCCTCCCCCCAGAGCAGCGCGGTAGAAAATATTTATGAGTAGAAGAAGGAAATTTCTTTCCATGCACTGTAGACGAGTATCTGTTCCGGTTCCGGAGGCCGCCGGATGATCGACTCCGGCACCACGGCCTTTATCCTCATATGCACGGCACTGGTCATGCTGATGACACCGGCTGTGGGGCTCTTCTACGGCGGACTTGTCAGAAGGAAGAACTTCATATCGATGATAGCCCTTGCGTTCATCGCATTCGCCCTGGTCAGCATCCAGTGGATCGTCTGCGGCTACAGCCTCGCGTTCGGCACCGATATCGGCGGACTGATCGGGGGTCCGGACCATATCTTCCTGCAGGGCGTCGGGATTGAGGGTGACGGTATCCCTGACCTCCTCTTCGTGGTCTTCCAGATGGTCTTTGCGGGCCTTGCGCTTGCAATCGTGACCTCCGGGGTTGCAGAGCGGATAAAGATCAGTTCGTTCATAGTATTCGGCCTGCTCTGGACCACGCTGGTCTACGACCCTCTCGCCCACTGGGCATGGGGCGGTGGATGGGCGGCACAACTCGGTGCGCTCGACTTTGCCGGGGGCACGGTCGTCCATATCTCCTCGGGTTTCTCTGCTCTGGCGCTTGCCCTGAACATCGGGAGACGTCTCGGGTTCGGCAGTCACGGCATGGAGCCGAACAACATCCCGATGGTTCTCCTGGGCGGGGGGCTCAGAAAGGTATCGCCCTCCGGTTCAGGGGAAAGACAGTGCCGGTCGACCTGATCCCGAAGTTGAAGATCGAGATGGTCGTAAGGGATGCCGATGTTGAGCGGATCATCGGGATCGTGCGGGCGCACGCCAGGACCGGCCGGCCCGGCTCTGCAGGGTGCGGACGGACGATGAGGATCCGCCCGAATCCTGATCCCTCTCGCAGTCCTGAGTGGTTTTGCCAGGTACCCGCAGGGTCTGCACGCGTAAGGTGCGCCCTCTTCGTCTCAGGGTTGAGGTGCTCCCGCAACAGGACAGTCAGCGGCCAGACCAAGATCGCCCCAGCCGCTTCAGCGTATCACCCCTCCACCGCATCAAACCATACGGGGTCGGGGCAGTCTGGCCGGCCACCGTAGTTGATCGTGATCTCCTCGCCCTCCCGGATGTGGCGGTGAGCATAGATACGGATCTCACCCCGATGAACGTCACAGACGTGGTCAGCGTTCGCGTGGCTGGAGTGATTGTAGAGCGAACCGTATCCAAGCGCCACCGCAGCAAGTTCCCCCCACTCAAAGTAGTAATCAAAGAGGTGCGTCTTGTCCAGGAGTTCCTGCTCGTCTGCTCCACCAAGCACGATCACCGGGCAGACCTCGATCACCTCGCCGGCCAGGAGATCCCTGCGGGCGAAGACGCCACGCCCATGGCACTTTGACATAGCGACGTACACAGTATCTGGAGGATAAACTACACTCCCCATCTCCACAGCACTATCGGTCATGGTATCGCCTGCAGCGTAGTGATGCGATCTCTCTGGTAAAATTGATATGCATCCCCTGCCACCGTGGACCAGGGATCCAGGCCGGCTTCTCTATCAAACAGCGGTGCAGAGTGCAGCCGCCCCGCGCACCACTCGCAAGAGAGGCCTGTAGAGCGAAAGGATGTTGTATCCACAAAACCCCATCTCTTACCCTGGAGGAATAGAGGATAGGGGACATCATCGCAGCGCACGACCTGGAGAAGCGGTTTGGCGACCTGATCGCGGTTGACCGTGTCTCGTTCAGGGTGAGGGAAGGGGAGGTCTTCGGGTTCCTGGGTCCGAACGGAGCCGGGAAGACCACAACCATGAAGATGATCCAGTGTATCTCTCCAAAGAGCGGCGGCAACCTCGAGGTCTTTGGCATGGACGTGGACACCCACCCCCGCGAGATCAAGAGCCGTATCGGCGTGGTGCCGCAGGAGAACAATCTCGACCCGGATTTCACAGCATACCGGAACCTTCTGGTCTACGCCCGCTATTTTGGTATACCAAAGAGTGTGGCAGAAGAGCGGGCGGAAAGCCTCCTCGGGTTCATGCACCTTGAGGAGAAGCGGGACGTCCTGATCGAGAAACTCTCGGGCGGGATGAAACGCCGTCTGATCATCGCCCGTGCGCTCGTAAACGAACCAGAACTGCTCATCCTCGATGAACCGACCATCGGGCTTGACCCGCAGGCAAGGCACCTGATCTGGGAGACCCTCCGTGGTCTCCGGGCTGAGGGAAACACCCTCGTGCTCACAACCCACTACCTGGACGAGGCTGAACGCCTCTGCGACCGCCTGGTGATCATGGATCACGGCAAGATCCTGGTCGAGGGCGCCCCGGCGGATATCGTCAGCGAGTATGCCGGAAACGAGGTCATAGAGGTCGAGCGGACAGAAAAGACTGCAACCCTTCTGGACGAATTCGGCGTGGCCTACGACCTTGCCGGCGATCTGCTCCAGATCTTCACCGACCATCGCGCCGACGACCTGGCAGGCGAGTTGCTCGATCTCTGCCGGCACGAGGCGGCGGTCACCGTCCGTCCGGCAACCCTGGAGGACGTCTTCCTGCGCCTCACGGGTCGGAGCCTGCGGGAGTGAGGCGGCGATGTTTGAGTGTATCCAGAGGGTGGGAAGCGTCTGGCAGAGGAACCTGGAAGCCTTCCTCAGAACATACCGTGTAAACTTCATCCCCCCATTCATCGAACCGCTCCTCTACCTGCTGGCACTGGGGTTCGGGCTCGGGACATACATAGAGGCGGTAGATGGCGTCCCCTACCCGGTATTCATCGCACCGGCCCTGGTCTCGATATCGGTGATGAACTCGGCCTTCTACGAGTGCACCTACTCCTCGTTTGTCCGTATGTACTACCAGAAGACGTTTGACGCCATCATCGCAACACCGGTCAGCATCGACGAGGTGATCGCGGGAGAGATGATCTGGGGCGCCACAAGAGGCGTTATCTACGCCGGGCTGATGCTCCCGGTGCTCATACTCTTCGGTGTTGCCGCCATGCCCTCCTCCCTGCTCCTCATCCCATTCGCGTTCATTGCAGGACTCCTCTTTGCAGGCATCGCGATGTGTTTCACAGCGATCACCCCGAGCATCGAGACGCTGAACTACCCCTCATTCCTCTTCATCACGCCGATGTTCCTCTTCTCCGGGACGTTCTTCCCGCTCGACCTTCTCCCGGAGGCTGTCCGCTACTTTGCCCTGGCCGTCCTCCCACTCACTCATGTTGTTGAGATAAACCGGGCGATAACGCTCGAGGCGGTTTCAGCGGCAAACCTGCTCAACCTTGCCTGGATAGCGGTGGCGACCGCGGTCTTCTGCAGCCTGGCCACCAGGCTGATGAAGAGGCGGCTTGTAGTTTAGAGAGGGTCATCAAAAAAATTAAAATCTGGGTTTTCTGTGCTTTGGGAGGCAGTCGCGGCAGTAGACTGGCCGACCCTCCGTGGGCTTGAAAGGTACTTCACACTCTTTGCCGCAGTCGGAACAGATCGCTTTGTGGTACTCGCGAGGGCGGTCCTGGTACGAACGGGGACCCCTGCGGGGGTATCTCTCATCCATATGCTTCAACCATGCAGATAGTCTGCACATAACCAGATGACCCTGCCTCCATATATAGATGCAACACTGGCAGTCCATGGCAACGCATCCATCCTGCGCTTGGGAGTGTGCGAGCGGGATATGCAGCGGAAGATCTCGCTCCTAGAGGGTTATTTCAATGGTGAGAGAGAGTCATGGCACAACACTTTTATCGATACTATCCGATCGAATGACCATCCAGGTATGCAGACCAAAACCGTTCTCTTTTGTAAACCGGGAGGATACAGGTCCGATCCCGGAAAAGAAACCAGGGGATGCTGACCAAGCATGAACGGCGAAGCAAACACCGATGAACCCCCCGATAGCAGGCGCCGGGGCAAACGCCAGGAGAGGAGGTCGCTTGGCCCCGTCCCGAATCTGGAGAACTACGTGAAGCCTGAGTGGTGGAGGGGTATCTTCAACAACCTCTACCTCAAGACTGATGGCGATGTTGTCGAAGATCCCCGGATCACCGCGAGCGAGATCGACAGGATCATCCGGCTCCTGCGCCTCCAGCCCGATGATAAGATCCTCGATCTCTGCTGCGGCCAGGGCAGACATACCCTGGAACTTGGGCGCAGGGGGTATAGCGCCGAGGGGCTTGACCGCTCGCACTACCTGATCCAGCGCGCGCTCGATCGCAAAGAAAGAAGGAGTTGCGGTCAGGTTCAGGGAGGGAGATGCACGGAGGCTCCCATACCGCAACGACACCTACGACGTGGCTCTCGTCCTCGGGAACAGCTTTGGCTACTTCGATTCCGTTGAGGAGGATATGCAGATCCTCAACGAACTCCGGCGCGTTCTGAAGCCCTGGGGACGGCTGCTGCTGGATGTTGCCGACGGCGGGTATCTCAAAACGCACTTCCAGCCGAGGTCGTGGGAGTGGATCGACACCGGGATGTTTGTCTGCCGCGAACGGTCGCTCTCGCTGGATGAACAGCGCCTGATATCCCGCGAGGTTATCACCGACGTTGAGAAGGGTGTTGTGGCCGACCAGTTTTACGCTGAACGTCTATACACCCCCGATGCGCTCCAGAGACTCCTGGAACGGGCAGGTTTCTCCGAGATCGCATTCCATGAGATAGCCACCGAGTCAGAGCGCAACCAGGATCTCGGCATGATGGAGCGCCGATACATCGTCACCGCTCAGATACGGAAAGACTGGTCGACGACGAGGGCAAGAGGACAGGGCAGGACAAAACACGTCGCGGTGCTACTCGGCGATCCGGACAAACCCGATCCCCTGAAACCATCCTGCGTCTTTGATGACGATGATATCTACACCATCGATCGCATGAAGGCAGCCCTCCGCGAACTGCCGGGCTACCGGTTCACCTACCTCTGCAAGCACGAGACGCTGATCCGGGATCTCCAGAGGCTGAAAGGACGGGTGGACTATGTTCTCAACCTCTGTGACGAGGGTTTCAACAACGACCCAAGACGGGAACTCCACGTGCCGGCGCTTCTTGAGATGCTGAACCACCCCTACACAGGGGCCGGGCCGCAGTCGCTCGCGTTCTGCTATGATAAATCGCTCGTACGCGGGATTGCAAAGGAGATGGGGATACCGGTGCCGGAGGCATGCTTTATCGCGCCGGGTGACCGCACCTACGAGGTCGGGGTGAAGTTCCCGGTGATCGTCAAGCCGAACACGGGCGACTCCTCATACGGCATCACCGCTGCGAGCATCGCCCATACCATCGAGGAGCTCTCCGATGTCATCAACTCCCTGCGAGCAACGCTCGGCTACGACCGTTCGCTCCTTGTCGAGGAGTTCCTCACCGGTAAGGATATAAGCGTCGGGATCATCGGGAATCCCCTGGGACCATGCACGGTGCTTCCAATAATCGAGGAGGACTACTCCACGCTGCCAGCCGACCTTCCCCGCATATGCGGCTACGAGGCAAAGTGGCTCCCGGACTCTCCCTACTGGAAGATCACGTCGAAACCTGCGGATCTACCGGAAGAGACTGAGAAAGTGATCGTGAGATGCTGCATCTCACTCTTCGAACGTCTGGAGTGCCGCGATTACTGCCGGTTCGACTGGCGGCTCGATGCTCAGGGCAACCCGAAACTCCTGGAGGTCAACCCCAACCCTGGCTGGTGCTGGGACGGCCATCTTGCAAAGATGGCGAAGTATGCGGGTCTCTCATACAGCAGGATGCTCGGCCGGATCCTGAAATCTGCCGAGGAGCGGTTCGGGATGGAACCGGAGAACGGGGCACGGGGAGAAGAGAGGGCAGAACAGGTGTCGCTTGATGCCGGGGAGGCGGCCTGACATCAGGGAGGCAGTTAAATCCATACCCCTGGGGTGTGCCCCGATTTTGATTAACCTATCCCTGGGCGGATTCCAGGGGGATAGGGGATCAGGATTTTTGAGAGAACCCACTTCCCGGGTTGACAGCAACCATCAGTATATAAACCCCAGGCCACATAGATCATACCATATGGCCGACGAGTACCGGACCGCAACGATTGGGGGCAGGGAGGTTCCTTACGACCCGGAGCAACTGCGTAAGATCAGCGAACATCCCTGCTACTCCGATAAAGCATGCCATGCATTCGGGCGGTGCCATCTCCCCGTCGCTCCAAGATGCAACATCCAGTGCAACTACTGCATACGCGACTACGATTGCGTTAATGAGAGTCGGCCGGGAGTGACGAGCAGGGTCCTCACCCCGGAGGAGGGGCTTGACCTGGTCAGGAGAGTCGTCAGGGATTTCCCCTACGTGAAGGTGATCGGCATCGCAGGACCTGGCGAACCTCTGGCAAACCCCGAGACGTTCGAGACTCTGCGGCTTGTCCACGACGAGTTCCCCCACCTGATAATGTGCATCAGCACGAACGGGCTGCTGCTCCCGGAGTATATCGAAGAACTCGCGAAGTACGATGTCGGGAACGTTACGGTGACGCTCAACGCCGTAGATCCGGCGATCGGGGAGAAGATCTACTCCTGGGTCGAGTATGAAGGAAAGAGGCATCACGGCCGCGAGGCGGCCGAACTCCTGCTATCCCAGCAGTTCCGCGGGATCGAGATGGCGGTTGCAAAGAAGATGTTTGTAAAGATCAACACCGTCTACATCCCCGGGATCAATGACGAACACATCCCGGCAATTGCAAAGAAGGTCGGCGAGATGGGAGCGTTCACCTTCAACGTCATCCCGCTCATCCCCCAGTACAAGTTCGCTGATATCACCCCCCCGACACCGGCGGAGAAGCGGGAGATGCAGGATAAGTGTGCTCCCTACATCAAGCAGATGCGCCACTGCGCCCGTTGCCGGGCGGACGCTATCGGGAAACTCGGCCAGGACGTCCAGTCCTGCGTCTACCAGCAGATGAAGGATGAGAAGACCGAATAACCGACTCTTTTTTCCCCGCCGCCGGCCATGAGGACGATCGTTCTCCGGCCTGACAGGCCGTTTAACCTCGACCGTACGCTCTCCTGCGGGCAGGCGTTCCGCTGGGAGGTGGTGGACGGTTGGTGGAACGGCGTCGTCGGCGAGGAGGCGATCCGGATACGTCAGGACGGCGACCGCCTTATCTTTACCGGTGCGGATTCGCGGTTTATCCGCGACTACTTCCGGCTCGACCAGGATCTCCCGTCCATCCTGGCCTCGATAGATCGCGATCCAGTGATCGGCGCTGCCATCCAGGAATGCATGGGTCTACGGCTGATCAGGCAACCGCCCTGGGAGTGCCTGGTCTCCTACATCTGCGCCACAAACACAAACATCCCGGCGGTGAAGCGACGGATCGCGCTTATGGCAGAGCGTTACGGGAGACCGATAGAGAGGCCGGGGGGGAGGGTGTATGCGTTCCCGGAACCGGATGCACTGGCGGAGCTCTCCTGCACGGATCTGCGGGAGTGTAAGGTCGGTTACCGGGCGGAGGCGGTCAGGGAGGCCGCCCTGTATGCGGCGGATAACCCGGACTGGGCGGAACGGATCGCCGCCCTCCCGTTCGAGGAGGCACGAGAAGCGCTGATGCGGTTTAGGGGGGTCGGCCCGAAGGCGGCGGACTGCGTGCTGCTATTTGCGTTTGGATTCTTTGAGGCGTTCCCGGTCGACGTCTGGATCCACCGGATCATGACAGAGGCATATCTCCCGGAACTTGCCGGAAAGGGATGCACGCCGGCAGTCTACGAACGGATCCGAAAATTTGCACAGGAATACTTCGGGGATTATGCCGGGTATGCGCAGGAGTATCTCTACTGCGTTCGCGAGAGTGGGATGCAAAAGATGGTGAAACCCACCTTCCTGAACCCTGCTACCCGACAAAACTCGCGATAAGCCCGTTCTCTCGCATCCCGAGCACCTCCTCCGGCCTGCCACCAGCAACCAGCCGTCCGTACTCCATGAGGCAGAGACGGTCGCCAAGTTCCATGGCGTCACGCGGGTTGTGGGTGACAACGATACAGGGGATGCCGGTCTTCCGGATCCGCTCGCGAAGTTCCCTGCGCGTTGCAGCCCGGGCACGCATATCAACAGCGGCGAGAGGTTCATCAAGCAGGAGTAGATCCGGGTCGAGCACCAGTGCCCTGGCCAGGGCCACACGCTGTCGCTGCCCTCCCGAGAGGCGGCCGACGTTGACACCTGCGAGTTCGGAGAGGTTCATAGTTTCAAGTTGCTCAGCAACAGCACGTTTGATCTCCGGTTCAGGCAACTTCCTGCACCGGAGACCGAACGCCACGTTCTCAGCGACAGTCATGTGGGGGAAGAGGGCGTAGGACTGGAATAGATGGCCGATGTTCCGGTTCTCGGGCGGGACGTTGATCCGCTCCCCGCTTGAGAAGAGGAGACGATCGCTGAGCGTGATCTCGCCCTCGTCGGGCGTGAGGATGCCCGAGATCAGGTTCAGAACCGTGGATTTGCCCGCGCCGTTCTCCCCCATCATGACCAGCGTCTCACCGGGCTGAACAGAGAGGGCGAGATCCAGGACGAAGTCGCGCAGTGTTCGGACAGCACGAAACTCAAGCATCAGTAGTTCCTCCGGGTGATGACCTTCACCGCGGCGATCACCACAAACGATATCACAACAAGGATGATCGCAAGGCTGATTGCTGCATCCAGATCGCCCTGCATCGTTGTGTAGATGGCAAGCGGCATCGTCCGCGTCCTGCCCTGGTAGTTCCCGGCAAACATGATTGTGGCGCCGAACTCCCCGAGCGCACGGGCAAACGAGAGTATTGCACCGGAGACAAGCCCGCCCCATGCAAGCGGGATTGTAACCCGGAGGGCGACGGTTGTCGGGGAGGCGCCAAGCGTCCTTGCTGCATCCTCGTAGTGGCGGTCAACCGCCTCGAAACTCGCCCTTGCCTGTCTGATGTAGAACGGCGAGGCGACAAAGACCTGCGCCAGAACAACCGCGACGGTGGTGAAGGCAATGGATACACCAAACTCATTGAGATACTGCCCGACCACCCCCCGGCGTCCAAACGCCATCAAGAGCGCGATGCCCGCCACCGCCGGCGGCAGGACTATCGGGAGATCTGTGAGGGTATCGACGAGCGCCCTCCCGGGGTATTCGTGCCGGGCGTTCAGAAGGGCAAGCGGCGTCCCGAGAAGGAGAACGATCGCCGTGCTTGCGGTTGCGGTGGTGAGCGAGAGTGAGAGAGCGTCGATCACCACCGGTTCGGCGAGGGAGCGGAAGAAGGCTTCCGGCGATATCCGCAGGAAGAGTGATACAACCGGCAGCGTGACAAACAGGAGGAACAGCACAAGAAGGGCGGCGGCGAAGAGGGTTTGAAACCCTCTTGATAACCGCGCACGCCAGGCGTGCCGCAGCACCTCACGACCCTGCCGGGAGGGGGTCGAATCCATAATCCTGCAGGATGGCGCTGCCGGCCGGGCCCCGGACGAACTCTATGAACGATTCCGCCTCAGCCTTATGCGGCGAGTTCGCCAGTATGCCGAGCGGGTAGGTGGCCTGCACGTTGTAATCCTCAGGGATCTCGATGCGTGCCACTCTGGTTAGGTCCTCCTTCGAAACGTCGGACTTGTAGACGAACGCCGCGTCCGCCTCGCCGAGCGCCAGTTTGGGCACAACGTTGCTCACCGCCATCTCCTCGGATATGACGTTTTTCATCACGGCCTCCCGGTAAGCCCCACCGTAGGTGGGGTCGGCGGCCAGTTTGTCGAGCACCTGACGGGTGTAGTCACCGAAGGGGACGTCTTTTGTCCCGATGACGATCTTCAAGCCGGGTTCTGCCAGGTCAGCAAGTCCGGTGATGTTTGCCGGGTTATCGATCGGGACTATCAAGGCCATGCTGTTCCCGACGAAGTCTGAAACAGTATCATTATCCATGAACCTGCTGTTCTGGAGGGCTTGCATGTGCTTTGTACTTGCGGATACGAAGATATCGGCGTTCGCTCCCTGCTCAATCTGGGTGCGGAGCGTCTGTGAACCGTCGAAGACCAGATCGACTTTGATTCCCGGGTTCTCCGCTTCGTAGGCTCTGGCGATATCCGCGAAGGCTCCAGTGAGCGATGCGGCGGTAAAGACCGTCAGGGTTGTCTCTTCCGGGGTCTCCCCGGTGCCCGTGCATCCCGCAGCCATGAGGCTGGCGATGACCACGAGGCTCAGGACGGCAAGGATTGCCGTTTTTGATTGCTTCATTTCTGTCACCGTGTTCATATGGAATTGCGGTTTTATCTATTTAATTCAGCTGATTTTAAGCCCATATCAAGGAGATTGGGTTTACAGTCCTGCAAGGTATAAAAATGTGCGCCCGAAGCCGGGCGAGGGGAGGGTCATGGCCAGCGTCATGCCAGGAATGATGGCTGCACCGGCGGCCAAATAAAATGGGTGGACCTGGAGAACAGACCGCGCGGAGAGGCCAGTTATCCCGGCGGGGAGATTCGAGATATCGTTCAAAGAGCACGGTGGAGGGGTTTGTCCGTGACCGGGCCACAGATCATGACCCTTCCAGAGTTATCTCAAACCTGCAGTGGTCAAATCCCATCGAGTAGCACCGGGTCTCGATCGCCGCTGCAGACCGGTTGTAATGGCGGGAGAATAGAGCACCCAGGATACCTGAGTCAAAAGCGCATGCGGGCCTGCCTGTGACCGGGAGATCGGCGCACTCGAAACAGTCATAGACCAGGAGGGTGAGCGGATCCTGTCTTTCAACCTCGACCCTACCCAGGTGATGCTCCTCCCAGAACCGGGCAATCTTTGTGCAGAAATGTTCGGTATCCGGGTTGGCCAGCGCAGGATAGAGCTCCTCGCCCACACCTTTTCCCGCCCGGGTTAAGAGGGGGTCAAGCACGATCCCTTCATGCATGAGTGCGATCCGGATCGTCCGGAACGCCAGACGGTAGAACTCGAAGGGATCGCCCATACCCGGCCGGTATGCCCCGGCGTAGGCGGCGAGGTCCCCGGCCAGCCGCTCCTCCGGTGAGAGGCTCGCGACCAGATCGCCGGTGAGGTAGAAGACCTTCCGCCGCGAGTCATCAGGGTCGGCGCGGGATCCAACCATACCAACAGCAGCCAACTCCTGGAGATGCACTGAGACCGTGGACTTTGCCCGGCCCACAAGCAAAACGACCTCCTCAAATGTGCGCTCACGCTCATGGAGGGCTGCCAGGATCGCTCGCCGCACCGGGTTATCGATCACCTGCGCCCCTTCAGGGGTTGAGTAGAGGTCTATCTCCTGTTTAGGCTTAGGTCGGCCGGGTCTTCCACGGACGCCCATCCCAGGCTCCATAGAGTAAGATCGAAACGAAGGTATATCAATTGTTCGAATATAATAGAATATTCGTATAATACCGAACACAGAGGAGATGAAGATATGGAGATGAAGTCTGTAGAACTTGCACCCGGTGTACACTGGGTTGGAGCAATCGACTGGAACCTGAGGGAGTACCACGGCTACACCCTGCCGGGAACAACCTACAACGCCTACCTCGTCCGGGGTGAGAAGACAGCGCTCATCGACGGCGCATACCACGGGTTTGAGAAAGAGGTGCTCGGGCGCATCAGGTCGGTATGCGACCCGGCGGAGATAGACTGCATCGTCGTGAACCACATCGAGATGGACCATTCAGGCACACTCCCCGAGTTCGTGCGGCGGATGCCCGGCACCCCGATATACTGTACGGAGCGGGCAAAAGCCGGTCTTGCCAGACACTACGATACGACAGGGTGGGAGATTCGTGTTGTCAGGAGCGGCGACACCCTCGACCTCGGCGGGAAGACGCTGACGTTCCTGGAGGCGCCGATGCTCCACTGGCCTGACTCTATGTTCACCTACCTTGGCGAGGACGCCATCCTCTTCCCAAACGACGCCTTCGGCCAGCACGTCGCGA
This sequence comes from Methanoculleus receptaculi, assembly GCF_033472595.1. Taxonomy (NCBI): domain Archaea; kingdom Methanobacteriati; phylum Methanobacteriota; class Methanomicrobia; order Methanomicrobiales; family Methanomicrobiaceae; genus Methanoculleus; species Methanoculleus receptaculi. The sequence goes on from NZ_CP137642.1 coordinate 1,849,833, forward strand.
GCGCTGCGCGGTTCGACGATGAACTCGGGATCGATGCTGCGATGGCGCACGCGAAGAAGTTCTTTGCGAACCTGATCATCCCGCTTGCACCAAAGGTCCTGAAGAAACTCGACGAGGTCGGAAAACTCGGGATCGATATACGGATGATTGCGCCAAGCCACGGCATCATATGGCGGTCGCACGCAGCGGAGATCCTCAAGGCCTACACCGACTGGAGCCATGGCGTCTCGAAGGATAAGGTCACGATCGTCTACGACACCATGCACGGTTCAACCACGATGCTGGCAAAGGCGATCGCCGAGGGCGTGATGGCGGAGGGCGTCGACCTCCGTGTCTGCCTCCTGCGCGACGGCCGCTATGAGGGGACGCACCGGAGCGATATCGTCACGGAGATCCTCGACTCAAAGGCTCTCCTTGTGGGGTCGCCAACGCTCCAGGACGAGGTTCTCCCCACTGTGGCCGGGTTCCTGAGCTACCTCCGCGGCCTCCAGCCCGGTCGCCTGACAGCAAAGAAGATCGGCTGCGGGTTTGGATCGCACGGCGGTATGGGCGGCGCGGTAGCCCGGATTGAGGAGGCGCTTAAAGAAGCCGGGATCGAGGTGATCGATGGCGGTTTCCATGTGAACTACCGTCCAGACGAGGACGAACTCACCAGGGCATACGAACTCGGACGCAGGGTGGCGCAGGAGATCCGGGCACGCTGATGCGTGCCCGGATCCCTCCCCCCCTGCTGCACCACTCTGATAGTGCCAGAATATCCAGGAAAAACCCGGTTAGAGATCTCTTGCCCCTATATCCCCGGTAGGGCTTCCTGGGAGCCCTATAACCCTTTTCATACTCAGGACGCTGCCGCTGAGCTGAACCCGCGACTCATCCAGGCAAAAGCCCCCAGCGCCAGGACCTGCATCAGCACAAGGAACCCGATGACATACGGGATGGAGAAGGCGTAGGCCCAGCCGATGACAGCGCTCCCGGCAAACCAGGCAGCCCCGTAGACCGTATTGAATACCCCATAGGCCGTCCCGCGCTTGCTGATATGGGTGTAGTCCGCAAGAGCGGCCCGGAGGACCGTCTCCTGCGCACCCATTGCCGCGCCCCAGAGCACCACGGCAGCGAAGGCCAGGGCGTGGTCTGTCCCGAAGGCCAGGAAGGGGATACAGATGCCTAGCAGCGGCACCGAGAGGAGGACAGAAAGCCCGAACCGATCATACGCCCGGCCGATGGCGAGCGCTGCAACGGCATCGACCCCCATGGCAACAGCGTAGAAGAGCGGGATCTCTGCTTCCGTGACCGTGCCGGTGACGGCGAAATGGTAGGCGATGACCGGGAAAGTCGCGAACCCGGCCATTGTGAGCGCTGTGAAGACACCGTAGGGTAGCAGGGTGCGGGGGGAGGAAAGGGCTTCACCGGGGGCAGGGCCACTCCCCTCAAGCGACGTAGGTTCCGGCACCCTGCGCCGCGCAAAGAGGAGCGCAAGAATCATCAGCACGAACGGAACGGCAAGGAGTGCGAATCCGCCCCGGTAATCTCCATCCAGCAGGAAGATGGCGGCGAACAGGAGCGGCCCGACGATAGCCCCAATCTGGTCGAGAGCCTCGTGCACGGCAAACCCCCATCCCCTGCCGACCGCCGCGGTGGCGTTGGAGAGTATGGCGTCGCGTGCAGGCACCCGGATGCCTTTCCCCACCCGCTCAAGGATGAGGAGGAGGGCAGCAATCTCCCAGGATCCGGCAAGCGCGAGGAGCGGGACGGCAACGAGCATCCCGTAACCTATGAAGGTGAACGCCCAGTAATGCCGGGTGGCATCGGCCAGGTAACCCGACGCCAGACGGAGGGCGTAGCCGAGGAACTCACCCAGTCCGGAGACAACCCCGACGGCAAGGGCGCCGGCGCCAAGGAGGTAGAGGTACGGCCCGGCAACGCTCCGCGCCCCTTCATAGATTATATCGCCAAAGAGGCTGATAACACCAAAGAGAAGTATCACTGTATAGGCTGCGCGGTGTTTGCCGTCCACAAGAAGACAATTCTCATGTTGATATGCCATAAGCCTTATTGATGGGCACCACCTGCCCGCGATCTGGTCAGGAGACCTTTTCCAGAAACCTTCAAATATGACGGCAGTGATGCTACGCCGGACACTGTATCGATGGAGAAATCGCCACCGCGGGAGGGGGGAAAGGAACTTTCCCCCCTCCAATCTCTCGGCATGTCACCCGGAAACTCTCTTCCATTTAGGGTGGAAACACCCCCACCACCCGGCCACCCGCCGGAACCCGTCGCCGGAGAGGTTTATCAAACCAGTACGACTATTGTTTGATGGCCTCTTTCCAGCGACCCTCGCTCACCGAAAACCTATAACCCTCGTGAGGAACAATTATATCCACCAGCGCGAATATGACAAAAAATTCCCTGTTTGTGGAGAGATTGGAGGAGGTCTCAAACTCCTGCCGGGGGGGGTCATGAGCAGCGATACCGACAATATGTACGCCCTGAGCATAATCACAGAGAACAGGGCAGGCGTGCTGCGCGACGTGGCCACCGTTATGGCGGATTATATGGCCAACATCCAGATGATCCAGCAGTCGATCATAGCCTCCGGCCCGAACGCCGGGAGGGCTTCCATCTACCTCGAGTTCAACGAGTGCGGGAACCACGGCGACATGGTCGCTGACCTTGCGCGTGTGCCTTCTGTCATCGAGGTCACCACCTACCCGCCGTTCTCCCGGATCTTCGGGTCAAGGGTGATCATCATCGGCGGCGGAGCGCAGGTGGCACAGGTGGCGATGGGCGCAGTGAACGAGGCGGATCGGCACAACATCCGCGGCGAGAGGATATCGGTGGACACGATCCCCCTCGTCGGTGAACAGAACCTGGCGCTCGCCGTTGACGCTGTGGCGAGGCTCCCAAGGGCTTCGATCCTGGTGCTCGCCGGATCGCTGATGGGCGGCGAGGTCTCGCGTGCCGTGGACCGGGTCAGGGCGGCAGGCATCCCGGTGATCGCCCTTAAAATGGCCGGAAGCGTCCCGCAGCATGCCGACCTGGTCGTGACCGACCCCATTCAGGCCGGGGTTTTTGCCGTGATGCACATCAGCAAAACAGCGGTATTTGATATCAACCGCGTGCGGGGGCGTGAGTTCTGATGGATCCGATCGATATGGCTGTCCTGGTGCTGCGGCGTGACGGGCTCGTAGTCTACCCGACCGAGACGGTATATGGCCTGGGTGCGGACGCCCTCTCGGAAGATGCGTTGAGGAAGGTGTTTGAGGCCAAGAACAGACCGGTCAGCAAACCGATCTCGGTCGCGGTCTCGGATATGGAGATGCTTGAAACCATCGCGGAAGTGGACGATCTCGCAAGGGCGTTCGTCAAGCAGTTCCTGCCGGGCCCGGTGACGGTGATCCTCCCGGCGAGATCGTGTCTTCCGGAGATCCTCACAGGAGGGACGGGTCTTATCGGGATCCGGTGGCCCAACAACGAGATCGCCATAGAGCTCATCAGCAGACTCGATGCCCCGATTACGTCTACCAGCGCGAACATCTCGGACGACATCTCGCCGGCCCGCCCCGATGAGGTCTCCGCCCCCCACGATTACCTGATCGACGGGGGGGAACTTCCCGGAACGCCAAGCACCGTGGTCGACCTCTCTGCCCGGCGCATCCTGAGGAAGGGAGCGGAATGGGAGGCAGTGGAGGCGTTCCTGGAGACACTCCGGTGAAAACATGCGGCCGATACGACTCCGTGACTTTATCGAGGACCGCGGTGGATGCCTCTACGCAGTCTCGGCCTACGACAACAACGAGCGGGTCGGGTGCATCCTCCGCTACGTCCCCGACCCAGAAGGGGAGCGAAGAGACCCTGCGGGGCGGCGCTACCGCAAATACGATTTTTCTGAGGCGTTTGCCTGGATCAGAGAACATAAACCGGATTACCTGGATGCCGTCCACCGGGTGCCCCGCGAGGATGTGGTCAGGGTCTACAAACCGGAGGAGGAGATCGGCAACGTGGCCGCCCGCGACCCCCGTGTGGCACGGCTCCTCTCCCATTTTGACCTGCCGGCGGGGTCGTTCGGGTGCACGGGATCACTACTCTGCGGCCTCGAGAACGCTGCATCGGACATAGATCTCGTGGTCTACGGCGATGCCTGGTTCACAGCCCAGCGCCAGCTCCGTCGCCTGGTGGAGACCGGCGTGATCCCGCCGATGAGCACCGCTATGTGGCGGAAGGTCTACGAGAAGAGGGCGCCGGAGATACCGTTTGATGCCTTCGTCCTGCACGAGCAGCGGAAGTGGAACAGGGGCGAGTTCGAGGGGACATACTTTGACCTTCTCTACACACGCTCATACGCGGACCTGGACGCCCTCCCGACCGGGGCGGGGAAGGTGATTGGCCGGGCGACGATCGAGGCGACGGTCACCGACGCCTCCCTTTCTTTCGACAGCCCGGCGGTCTACGCAGTGGACCAAGACGAGATCAGCCGGGTGCTTTCCTTCACCCACACCTACGCCGGGCAGGCGCTGGCGGGAGAGGTCATCGAGGCGAGGGGTGTCGTGGAGGAGCACGACGATGAACTGTGGCTGATCGTCGGCACGACCCGGGAGGCGAGGGGCGAGTACATCATCTCGAAGACTCTGCTCGAGAACGCTGGATACTGAAGGGTAACAAAAGCGTTCTCTCAGAAGAGGTCTGAGAGCCGCCGCGGTCCTGCAGTGCAGCGTTCAAAGTGGGGGCAGTCCTCGCATGGCGCCCGGATGGGGCGGGGCGGAATCTCGCCCGCGACCACCCTTTTTGCCGCCCGGATTGCTCTGAGCATCGCCCGCCGATCCCGGGGCTGGGGTTCGACGTAGCGGCAGAGACCGTTCGCGATATACTCGACGTATCCCCCGGCAACGGGACGCCCGAGCGTCTCCCGGAGGCAGGCGGTGTAGCAGGCGATCCGGATCCTGTCGGTCTCATAGACCCCGGCTTTCGGGGCGGTGCTCGACCGGACGATGGCAAACGTTCCATCCTCAAAGACCTTGTCAACCCTGCCGCGAATGCCGAACTGGTCGGACTCGACGACAAGGTCGGTCTGGACGGGACGCTGCCAGGATGTCCCGCTGCAGGCGGAGATGCAACCATCGAAGAGTTCTCTGGCCTCATCAGGAACTTCGGGGAGGATGCAGAGAACCTCGCTCCATATCTCCTCCGGGTCCAGGAGTTCCCATAGGTGCATGGAGACCTGTTTGCAGACGGTGTAGCGGGGCGACTCGGGGATTTCATCCGAGCGCTCAAAGTAGTAGCGCCGTGGACAGATGTGGCAGGCGATGACGCCGGATACAGGGATATACTCGTTCATTCTGTCAAGCGGGAACTTTCAGGAAAGGTTGCGCAAGGCAACGCTATAAAACAAGGGGCTTCGTGCCCTCGCTCTCAACGGGAGGGGGCGCCTGTGGACGGGTTTATGGCGGGAAGACCACGCCGGCGCCGGTCAAAATGGCGCCGTTATTCTATGGAGAGACCAAACCTTATGCCAGTGCGGGTCATAAAAGATGAGTATGGCTAACCACGAGATATCTGTCAACATCCCGTCAAACCTCGATCCGGTCTACTCGAACCGGATCCAGATCGCCTACAAGGAGGATGAGTTCACCTTCCTCTTCCTGCACGAGATCCCGGCCGCGAACCAGGCGCGGGCGAAGGCAATCGTCTCGATCAGTCCTCGACACGCGAAGAATCTCGTCGAGGTGCTCTCAAAGAGCATCGGCGATTACGAGCAGAAGTTCGGCAAGATCACCGCGCCGTCGCCTGCCCAGCAGCAGGAGGGCAACGTCACCATCCGTGGCTATTCCTGATGGTGGCCGGTGCTGTCCTGGTTTCCGGGAGGTGATACCTTTTTAATTTTAGAGGTGGAATACTTTAGGGCAGTTGCCGCTGTGGCTTAGTGGTATAGCGGCTGATTCGTAATCAGCAGGTCGGGGGTTCAAATCCCTCCAGCGGCTTACTTTATCAATTCAAAGGCCTATAATCCCGCAACTCTCTCCTGCCGCTCCCGGGAGGGATGAGTGAGGCCCTCCCCGACAAAAACCGCCTCAGGCGGAAAGAGCCGATTTTGTAATCTTTAAGAAAGAGAAACCCTCCCGCCTCAGGCCCTGGATGAGGTACGACGGTCTGAGGTAGAACTCGCGGAACGCTTTCTTCTGGAGTTTCTTGATCTCTTCCAGGGTGAGGGACGAGGTCTCGACGACCGGTGAGAGCAGGTCATACCTGGACCAATCCGTCTGCAGATCACCGTCCTCATGAACCTTCCTGAAAAACTCCGTCCCGGGGTACGGTGTTGCAACCGAGAAGAGGGCAAAACTCGGTTTGAGGCTTTTTACAAACTTTATGGTCCGATTTGCCGTCTCCCTGGTCTCTCCAGGGAACCCGATCGCCGCCGAGGCTATCGTCCTCATACCGAGATCGTGTGCGGTAGCAAACACATGTTTGATCTGATCGATACGCGTACCCTTCTTGACCCGATCGAGTATACCCTGGTCTCCGGATTCCACACCAAAAAAGAGCGTGTGGCATCCTGCTTTTTTCATAACCTCCATAAGGCTTCTATCGATCCTGTCGACTCTCGCGGTACAGCCCCACTCGATACCAAGATCCTGTTCTATGACCTCCCTGCAGAACTCTTCAACCCAGCGGGGGTATAAAGTGAAGGTGTCATCCATGAATCCTATGGCCGAGATCCCGAGATTCTCCTGAATCTGCCGGATCTCATCCACCACGTTCCCGGTAGAACGCCTCCTGACGTGTTTCCCGTGGAGGGCAGATGATGCGCAGAACGAACACTGCATCGGACAGCCCCTGCTGCAGATCATTGTTGCGACCGGTAAGTTTTCATCAAAGACCCGGTAGTTCTCGCCGGGGACAAGATGCCTGGCCGGGTATGGCAACGCGTCCAGATCCTCTACCGGAGGTCTGTCAGGGTTCTCGACGATCCGATCGCCCCCCAGGCGATAGACTATGCCATCCACCGCTGCAAGGCTTCCACCCGTTCTGAGCGTTCGGTAGAGGTCCAGAACGGTGTATTCCCCCTCACCCTTCACGATGAAATCGATGGAGGCGTTCTCCCGCAGGATCTCGTTGTGCATGAACGTGGCGTGCGGCCCGCCAAGCACAATGTATGCATCGGATACCCGTCTGACCGCTTCAGCCGAACGCAGCGCCTCAGGGATCAGGGGTGTGGTGGAGGTTATGCCGACAAGGAACGGTTCGATCTCTTCCACGCGCTTCTCGATCCCGGAATAATCGATCTCTCCTGCGGCGCAGTCGATAACCTCGACGCCCACTCCGTTCTCTTCGAGCACTGCAGCGATGTAGAGAATACCCAGGGGGGTATCCTGATATTGAAGTACTTCTTGTACTTGGATTTCGTGTCCGGCGGGTTGATCAGGAGTGCATCCGTGGTCATTCTTTTTACAATGGTATGTCTTTCGTTATAGAACTGACTGGGAGGCGGGAAAATCCAGGGATTGCGGTGGTCAGGATACCGCAGGCACCCAAGAACCCTCCGGCATCCTCAGGAAACGGCACTGCTTCGCATGATGACCCTCCCGTATATCCCGGAAGAATGGCTCAATCCCGATAGAGAAAGAACTATCCCCTCCCCGGCCGAGAACTCTCTATCGGAGAAGAGACCGCACCGGAGGACGCCCGATGGAGATCCCGCCGCACATTCATGAGAGGATGGCCAGGAGCATGGACGCTCGTGAGTCGCTCCTCTCGACCCGGGCAACCCGGAACGCCGATTACATCAGACGCTCCGGCCGCAAGCCGGAAGAGCCTGCCATCAGGGCCCCTTTCTCCAGGGACGCCGACCGGATCGTTCACTCAAAGGCCTACGCCCGCTACATCGACAAGACCCAGGTCTTCTACCTGGTCGAGAACGACCACATCACCCACCGCGTCCTGCACGTCCAGCTGGTATCAAAGATCGGGCGGACGATCGGCAGGGCTCTCGGCCTGAACGAAGACCTGATCGAGGCGATCGCTCTCGGTCACGACATCGGTCATACCCCATACGGCCACCTCGGGGAGGGGTACCTCGACGAACTCTGCCGGGAATACAGGATCGGGGGGTTCCATCACAACGTCCAGGGCGTCCGGTTCCTGGACAACATCGAGGACTGCGACCTCACGCTGCAGGTGCTGGACGGCGTCCTCTGCCACAACGGGGAGACCCACGACCGGTGCCTTGCGCCCGAGGGTGAGGCCGATTGGGACTCGCTTGAGGAGAAACTCCGCCGTATCGAGGCCGGAGGCGACGCACTCCCTCTTACCGCCGAAGGGTGCGTCGTCAGGTGCGCCGATAGCATATCGTACCTGGGCCGCGATCTTGCGGACGCCCTTGAGGTTGAGGTGATGGACGAGAGCGATCTCGCTGCCTTCCCTGAGAGTTGTATGGCAGTTTTCGGGATAAAGAGAGCGGATAAGAAGGAGTTCTCTGATATCAACCGGATAGTGCTTGACGTTCTAATAAAGGACGTCATCACGAACAGTTATGATGCAGACCTTATCGCATTCTCGGAGGCAGCATCAGAGTCTATCACGGCCTTCAAGGAGTTCAACAGGCATAAGATCTACGAGAACGAGAGACTTGTCAGGAACCGGGAGAAGATCCGGTTCATGTTCCGCTACCTCTTCGAGCACATCATCGAGGATCTCGAAGATGAGCGGAAGGACTCAGCGGTGTACAGTGATTTTATCGATGCGCCATGGGCATCCAGCGCCTACACCGCCACTGCAAAACCAGCGGAGGCTGCACGGGATTTCATTGCAGGGATGACCGACCGCTACTTTGAGTGGGTCTTCCGGCACTACATCCTCCCGGAGCGTGTCAGATCGAGGTACCGGGGATGGTAAGAAAAAACGCGGGCAACGAGAGTGCCGGACCGCTGATCGCTGGAGGCTGTGGAGCCATCAAACCTGTCCCCGTCAGATTGTGCCGCGACGGGGTGAACTTTCCCCTGGATGGATCTGTCTATTTACAGATCGCCGCAGACCATCCCGTCATACGCAGGGTGGGAGGCAGCCGCGGTCTTTGCGAGACGTCGTTGCGGGGAGATTGGAAAGACGGAGCGGGTCGAGAAAGAATGTCTGCCAGGAGATGCGAGAGACAGGGGAGGTGGGGAGGTTTGCCCCCCTAAGGGCGAATCTCCCTTGATACAGTGCCAGGCGGTCTTCTCCTCACAGGAAAAAACTACATGATGCCCACAAGGCCACATGCATACCAGATGAAAATATCTAGAGGGCCATTTTCATACGAAAAGTGTCCGGTTGAAACGCAGAAGACAGGGGCGGGGGACCGTCAATTTGCGGTGTGCCATCCAGCAGCCTTTGTAGATCATGTTTCCATCCCTGGCACGGTTTCCTACAGGCAATTCACCCACTACCCCCGGCCGATGGTGGATGGCAGCCGGTCATACCACCGGAAAAGGTGGAGAGATTTGAGGTGGATCGTTGACTTGATCTGATCCGTGGATCCAACCCGCGGGTTCCTGCAAATATAAATAGTTGTGTGCGTGATCATAAACACATGGGCAGGAGGATACTTCTTGTGGTCATGGCTGCTGTCCTTGTGCTGGCAGCCGGTTGCACGGGGCTCGGCGGCCCCGAACCAAGGGTCGTGGAGGACTCCGCCACCCAGGACCTCAGTCTTGCCAGAGGACTGGTCTACAACGTGAAAGCGGTGATCCAGAACGATTGGGCCGACGGTGACGTCACCGTGACGGCAAAACTGATCGACAAAGAGAAGGGTTTTGTCCGGGACGAGGTCTCGACAACGATCTTCATCCCCTCAGGGGAGACGAGAGAGGTCAGCCTGACGCTTGATGGAGATGCTGGTCGGGAGTACCAGCACAGCATCGAGTTGAGCTGACACCAGGTTGCCTGACCGGAGGGGGCCTCCCCCCTCTGGCAGGTTTTACCCGCGGTTGCAACAGAAACGGCGGGCCTGACTGATCTTCGGGACGCAACCTCCTATACCTCTATCCAGAGCCAGTCTTATCGACAGGGGGAGAGGCAATCATTGCGCCGGGCAGCGTATAACGAACGGCTTACCCGGTATACCCGACTATCCGGTGGAGATTTTCCGATGGCTCTGCTGAGACTCATCCACCAAAAAAACCACAGATTCTTCGCGAGTTCGATCCAGACCCCGATCCTGTTAGGGGCAACTCATGGAGGATCGAAAGAGATGCGGCACGCGAAGATGCAAAACGCCGATCCTATACCGGCGCGCTTCTTCATGAAGGCAAGCAGATGGTTGTCGTCTGACACCGCTGCCGAAACCTACATTGTGGCGGGGTGTCAAACACCTGAAGAATGAACCGTCGCAGGCAGAAGGAGGTTGCAGGGTTATGTTGATGGATCACAGATATCCGGTCGTCCTCGTCCACGGCTGGCGGAGCCATCCCGGAATATGGAACCACCTCGCCCCAGCACTCCAGGATGCCGGGCTCCCATGCTGGAAGTTTGACCATACCGCAATCCAGGAGAATGGAACGGAGGCGATAGCCCTGGCGTTGCAGGAGTTCATCCGTGCACGCAGGAAGGAGAACGGCTATGGCGGCCCCGTCGACATCGTCTGCCACTCGATGGGAACATGTATCGCCCGTTACCTCCTGGAGTTCATCGACGGCAGCGACCGCGAGGAGGATGTCCGGCTTCTTGTGGGGATCGGCCCTCCGAACAACGGTTCAGCGATGGCCGAGGCCTTCAACGACCCGGAACGGGGCCCGGAGGTGATCCGGCGGCTTGCAGGGGTCTTCTTGCCGCGCGGCTACGACCCCGCGGAAGACCTGATCGTCCAGGAGTTCCGCCCGGGGAGCAGGGTCACCTCGGCGCTCTCGGGGGCAGGCACCCGCGACGATATAGTCTACAGGCTCATTCTGGCCGCAAACCTCACCAAGACACCTGCGTTCTTCCCGGCTTTTGGCGGCAGGACACTTGAGATTGCACCCGGAGAAGGCTGGAGAATGACGTATGCCGGCGACGGCATCGTCCCTCACTCCGACTCGCACCTCCCGGGCGCAGGTGTGGAGATCCTGCCGGCAGACCCGGGCAACCTGGCCAGGCACCCAGAGCGCTACTGCCACATCATGCTGCCACGAAACCCGGAGGTCATCGCACACGTCAGGAACTGCCTCGCCGCCTCTGCAGCGCCTGACGTGCGGACTCCGCCCAGGAGTTGATCGCCCGTTCGAGATCCTCTCCGGCCTTCTTTGCCGCCTGCTGGATATGTTCGTGACCTTCCGGCGTCCCGAGCAGATGCTGGCCTGCGCTTACCAGATCGTCGACCGCCTTTTTGACCGACTGAGATGCCTCATGCAGGTGCTCCTCGACTGTAGGGGCAACCGGTGCCGATTCCGGTTCTGATTCAGGTACCGGGGCCTGGTCAGTAACCCAGCGCCCCTTTACAAAGCGACCTTCACCCTCGCTCATATGCGAGGGTGTGGATCTGCCGGGATAAAAACCTGGCTCTTTGAATCACCTTCTCAACCGGTGAGGGTGCACCGGTTCATCCAGCCGGCGAACTGAGGGACATCAAACCGATACCTGTCCACCCTGATTTGATAGACCTCTCCATTGACGGATTGGGGGAGGGTGGCATCGCCGCGCACCTCCTCCCATCCTGATCCGGGGTTTTGCAAGACGCCATTCCGGAGAGATTGGAAAGGCTGGGGTCGACGAAGGACGTCCCGCCCCCTCTGGAGGGGGCGGGCGGGGACCGCGGAGTGGCCGGGTGGCGGGGGGTTCGACGAAATCCACCGTTCTGCTGAGACGCAGGAGACAGAGGAGGGGGGAACGTCTCCGTTCCCCCCTCCCCGTCAGCCCCACCCCCGATTGGCGATTCCCCATAGATACAGTGCCTGGGAAGGTATCACCACCGTGCCGGAGAGACTCCCTGAAGAATCCTGCTTCCGTCCGCTGGCAAGGCCATCAGGCAATCGCCACGCACTGTCCGCCCCCGACAAGGGGGCGGGGGGTCAGCCGCAAAAGACGCTTCAGCACGCTGGTGATTTGAGGTTCATCAAACCAGGGCACAGCCTGAGGGAACTGGTCAGATGGCCTCGAGCGTTTGAGCCCTCATTGGACCGGATCGTATCCATCAAAAAGCCGTAAGAACTCATCCACCGGTATTTCAAACAGATACCGGTTTGAAACGCTCGGACTATCAGATGTAGAAATGAACAGGGTTGAAGTTCCCGGTGCATGCGCGCGGGCCAATCTCCAGCGGCACCTCTTGTTTCAGGGTGTTCTGCGAACCGCCGCGTTCGTCATGTTCTTCCTTCTTTGCGGTCCCGCTCCCCGGCTCCATCCCGAATGGTGGGATTGAGGTGCGGCAGTATTCTGGAATGGTGGTAAGGTGAGAAGAGAGGAGGTTGCGGCAGAAGAAACTGATGAAAGGACTCACTGCCTCACATCGCCTCTTTGCCGCCAAAGACACTCGATCGCGGTATCCACGATGGCCCCAAGAGCCTCAACACCAAAAGTCTCGGACGACAGAACGATATCGTATGGAGAGAGGTCATCGATCTCGATGCCGTAGTAATTTCGGTATCGTGTGGCTTCTGAGCGCTGCCGATTCTCAGTATAGACCCGGGCCGCCTCCTCATCCATCCCGTCGCGTTCCGCGATCCGCTTTGCCCGGCATTCGGGCGACGCCTTGAGCCAGATCCGGAGATCAGCGTTCACGATCATCCAGCCCGAGAGCCTACCCTCGATGATGATATCATCGGCAGCCCCCCCGATCTCCTTCTGCCGGGCATCGATCATGCGGTCGACCGAAGGATCGCTCTCTGCGAACTTCCCGAATGCCGCGATGTCCATACCGTGCTCCCGCGCAAGTTGCCGGAAGACCTCCCCGGCAGAGATCAGGTCAAACCCGTGTTTTCCGGCAAGGTAGCGTGCAAGCGATGTCGTCCCGCTCCCGGGCGGGCCGCTGATGGTGATCCGCATCAGATCCCACCTATGTTAAGAGACTTGCGGATCACCTGGCTCATCGCAAGCGAACATAGCATATACCAGATTATCCAGGCAGGTATAAACCAAAGTACAGTGGCGGAGAGGCTGACAATCCCTGCAAATGGCATCACGATCCCGGTTGCAATATCAGCCGCTGCCCCGACCGCCGGAAGCCGCAGGAGGATCCAGAAGAAGATCGGAACCGTCAGCAGAAGGATGATCGCCATCGGGACGAACTGCTGCCGGGAGATCTCGAGTTGATCCTGCATCATCTGCTCCTGCTTCTTCTGGAGTTTCTTGATCCGCTTCTCATCCCCGGAGAGCTGCGCCTCCCGGAACTCTTTCTGGAAGACTCGCATCTTCGCCTGCGTCTCCTGCATCTTCTCGTAATCTATGGTGTACTTCTGGACAAGCGATGAATAGAGGCCTGTCAGGCTCGAGAGGATGATGATCATAACGAAGAACGGCACAGCAAACCCCTCGGGATCGATGAGGGGGCCAAGCACCACATCCATTGCTGTACCGATCGTCGTGCGCACCCAGCTGACGCTGTAGGAGAGGAAGACCAGCAGGGTAAAGAGAAGTGCGATCGTGGGGGCTTGCTTCTTCAGGTCAACCATATCGGGTTACCTCAAAACACTCACCAGGTCATCGATGCCCTGCTCAAGCAGGAAATCCTCGTTCCTGACAATTTTGATGGTACAGCCTGTGTACATAGCATATGCCGCAGCAACAGCGCGGTTGAACTCCTGGTGTTGGGCGATCGCACGCGAACCCTCCATGTCACGGGTTCTTGAGGGGTCACCCAGCCGACGCATCAGGATCTGATCGGGGTCGGTCTCCACCAGGACGACGATATCGGGCATAAGTTCACGAAGAACCCATTCGGGCAGTCCGGCAAGAAACCCTGCCGGCGTCTTGACGCTGCTATGGGTATCGATGATAACGTTTGCATCTCCGCTCATGGCGGCGATGCCCGCGGCAGCCTCTTTCTGCAGGCGTTTCTGGACATCCTTACCAAGTTTCCGCATCTCATCGCGATCCGTGACCAGGTTCTCCCTCCTGGCCGCCTCAAACATAAACGTGCCGAAGTTGACTGTCTCATACGCGATGCCCTCGGCCGCCAGCCTCTCCATCGCCCCGTTGATGACGGTGGTCTTCCCGACACCGGGGACGCCGGTTACAACAACTTTCTTTCCCAACGTTATCACTCCAATCCGGGTATTTTTTTCTCTGCAAGATAAATCCGTGCCTCGAAGAGTAATGCCTTTCGGAACCCACCCGGCCCGGCACCATCGAACCGAACTGAAAAATGTTGTTATACGGTCTTGAATGAGGCGGTCAGGACGAGTTCCCGTGGAACTCGACCCAGGTTCTTCCGGAGAGAAATAGTTCTCCGACCCCGCCCGCCGGGCAGGGTCATCATAACTACTCCTTCCCGAAGAACCCGCGCATGAACGGATACATCTCCATGATCTGCTGGCTTGCAATCTCCTCATACAGGCGGTAGGTTATACTCACCGCAAGCAGCAATCCTGTTCCACCGACCGCCCCGATCACACCAAAGAGGTTTGCCACCACCGAGAGGACACCGATAAAGACACCACCGATGACGGTAATCCTGGGGATGTAACGGTCGAGGTACTTCTCCAGCACCTGAATATTCCTCCGGTATCCAGGGATCTGCATCCCGCTCATCTGGATCTGCCGGGCCACCGCCTTCGAGTCGAGACCTGCGGTCTTGACCCAGAAGAGCGCGAATATAGCACCACCGATAACCATCACACCGACATCTATTCCCATCCGAAGCAGGATCTCCCAGGGAGCGTGACCCAGGTCAACGATCCACCACATCCAATCCTGCGGCTGGTTTATTGGAGCGATGTACCACATCAGACCGTTTACCGGCACCTGCCCCTGGAACTCGCCCAGTATCGTGATCCCGGCGTTCGAGAGCAGCATCCCGATCATCTGGATGTTGGCCTGCAGCACGCGGACAAGGATCATGGGAAGAACGCTCGCGTAGATGAGTTTCACCGGGAACCGCGCACGGGCGCCGCGGACAGCGGTATGCGCAAGCGGGATCTCAATACGGGTTGACTCGACATAGACGATGATCATGAAGATGGCGATCGTCGTGACGAGAGCGAGCAGGTCCGTGCCGAAGTACTCAAGGAAGTTCACCCCGGACGTCGCCACCGCAAACAGCCGCGGGAAGAACCCGATCGGGAAGGGATCGGTTCCTGTCTGCCAGTTCAGGAACCCGTTCACGAGACCCTGAGAGACTCCGGCAACGATGAAGAGCCCCACACCCGAACCGATGCCCCACTTGGTGACGACCTCGTCCATGAAGACCACCAGCAATCCGCCAAGGCAGATCTGGAGAAAGATCAGGACCGAGACGATGAACGTGTTCCCGCCAAAGAACTCCGCCGCCACCGCCGGATCGGGCAGCATCATCCCGCCAACGATCATCGGGAGCGCCTCGATCACGATCATCACGAAGATGAGCAGCTTCTGCAGGCCCATGTACATGACCTGCCCGCGGGCTTCACTGGTATCGATCTGCAGGAGTCCGGCACCCTTAAGCAGCTGCAGCACGATCGACGCGGTGACGATCGGCCCGATACCGAGATGCAGAAGCGACCCGCTCGCGCCGGCAAGCAGGGCACGGTACATTCCGAACAGATCCTGTGACTGCGGCGAGAGCCCAAAGATATCGATGTTCGTCAACGTGAAGTAGAGGAGCAGAATCGCAACCGTCCACATAAGTTTGTTCTTAAAATGGACATGCCCCTCCGGGTTTCGGACTGCAGGCATTGCTGCAAGGATGGGTTCAAATCGATCCAGCAGATCTCCCATGGTTTCACCTTAAAAGAGGATCAGACGGTCATTGCCTGACCGCCCATCTCCTCGATCTTTGCCCGGGCCCGTTCCGAGAACGCCCTGGCGGAGATACTCATCCTGTGGGTCACCTGTCCACCGCCGAGCACCTTCTCGATGCCGATCTCGGTGGCATCGAGGGTGATAAGATCACCCTCCCGGGTGGCAAACCCTTCGCTGACCAGTGCCTCGATCATCTGGTCGATATCCCCAACGTCAATGGCGGATACCGGCACGGAAGTCTTGTTGACGAAACCGTGCTTGCCGTTGGATATCTCCCCCCTCAGGTAGAAATGAGAGAAGCGATGATCACGCTGCCCGGCTCTGCCACGTCCACCCCTGTTTCCGGCGCCACGCCGGTTTTTGTGCGTACCACCGCCACATGTCCGTGAACCCCTGTATTTAGATCTCTTGTTTACGGGCATCAGATTCACCTCATCCTGTAGAGGAGATCGTTGATCCGGGGGCCGTAGTAGCCGAGAGCCCCACCCTGCTGAAAGGTTCTCTTGATGGTTTTATAGCCCTTTCGCGGAGGGTGCAGTCTCAGCACCGGTTTGATCTCCACCAGATCAGCAAAACTCGTCTCACCGCTGCAGAGCGCTGCCGCGAACTCGTCGATATCGGCATACGGGGTATGCGCACGGACGTACTCGTCGCTCAGCTTCTCGTCACCGGTAAGCCTGCCGCGGGTGCGCAGCAGCGTGGCAAGGGTCTCCTCATCCACCTCACCGTAGGCCACGAAATCCTTCACCTTACGGATCATGCCCTCGTATGCAGGTGTTTCAGGCACGAGAACACAGTGGTTGACGTGGTGGAGACGGAGCATCTTCAGGGTGTCCCTGATCTCGCGGTTGGTCTTGACCACACCGCGCACCTGTACTACCGCGTACATCACTCCGTACCCCCGATCCTGACCATGTTCGTCTTCCGGAGCGCCTCAAACGTTGCCTTCGCATAGTTGATGGTCGTCCTGGTCTGTCCGCGATTGAACGCCCAGACATCCTTGATCCCCGCAAGCGCCAGCACCTTCTTCGGGATGTCCCCTGTAACCAGCCCGATGCCCTGGGGGGCGGGCTTCAACGTAACACGGACACTGCCTGCCTTCCCTGTCACCTCGAAGGGGATCGAGTGGGCGGCATCACAACCGCATTCCCAGCTCCCGCAGCCGCGGGAGACCTTGATGAGATTCAGTTTTGCATCTGCTATTGCCTTCTGGATCGCGTTACCGACCTGGACGTCCTTGCCCTGACCGAACCCCACGTAACCGTTCCGGTTGCCGACCACCACGGTGGTACGGAACTTCACGCGTCGGCCCGAGTCAGTCATACGCTGGACCATGTTAATGTCCAGCACCTCGTCCTCAAGGTCGGGCAGGAGGATATCCACAATCTGGGGCTCCTTGATCGGCCTGCCGCTTGCGAGCACCTCATCGATACCGGTGACCTCGCCAGCGGCGACCCTGCGCCCGAGGCCGGTGAGCGGGATCCATTCTTCCTCTACGTATGCCATTTTCACACCAGCTCCTTCTTGATGGCCAGAGCCACAGCCTCTACGTTCTCCACCAGGCTGCCAGCCCGATCGGGATCATGCTCGGCAATGTGCGCGCCCCTGAGCCGATCCTCGGCGGGAAGGATCGATTCTCCATAGGGAACGTTAAGACCCGCATCAACTGCCCCTTTGAGGGCGGCAAAGACGCGCGCGCCAGGTTTTGCCCGGGCAAGCCCTATATCCAGGAACGCCTCGCTATAACCCGCGTTCAGCGCCCTGACGCCAAACAGCATCCCCGTAAGGTAGGCTGCCGGTGTGTTCGCACCAGATCCCTCATAACCGTAGCCAGCAAGGTCTGCCGAGTAGGCGGAGACAAGGGTGCGGTCACCCTCAACCCCGGGAACGACCAACTGCACGATGATCTGCCGGTTTGTCTTCCGAACGACCATTCTGGGCATCCCGGATGAGAGAAGCGCCATCCGCTTGTAGTAATCGGTCTTTCCCTCGTGCCGCCTTCGGAAAGGCACAAAGTAACGTGGACCGGTTGCCATTATTCCATCCCTCCTGCCATCATATCAACATGGGATTTCAGGTGCGCAACACTCCGGAACTGTCCTCCGGATGCCCGCCGGTACGTAAGGCGGTAGACGCTGCGGTCGATCGTGCCTTCGTCACGCATCTCGCGCAGGAGGCGGCGCTGAGCCCTGATCTTGCGAATCCATGCACGTTTACCTGGGTTCCTTGATCCGGCCGCACCCTTCCGCCGGCCTGACCCTTTCCGATGACCGTAGGAACGCTTCGCCATACGGGCCCTTGTCCTGCCACGGCTGTTCCCCTTCACGGGGTTTGCCCGGATCGCACCTTCACCAATGAGATCCCGCAGATCCTTCCTGGATATCGCCGCCTCAATATCGGCCTGCCGTTCGGGATCGAACCAGACACGGTTGACCCCGCACTTGAGGATGGCGGCCGCCATTCGTCTCTGGTTGCCGAGATCACTCATCCTCGCTCACCTCTTCCTCGGATGCGACGGCTTCCCCGGCCACGCGGGTGAGATCCTTGGCGTTCAGCACCTTTAACCCCATCTCCATGGCCCTCTCCTGGATCACGCCTCGCTTCCTGTTACCCACAGATCCAGCGATCCGGACGGCCTGAGTCTCAGGGTTCAACCCGTCAAGATCGGCAGGTGAAAAGACCCGCACCTCCTCATACCCACTCGGGTGCATGCCGCGGACTGCGGTCGGCCCCCCATAACCAGGGCCGGGAAGGGCGCCTTTTGCCCTAAACTGCCGTCTCTGTTTGTTATGCAGACCACGCGGGCGCCTCCAGACATCTGCCAGTTTCACCTTCCGATGAAGCCCCCGCCTCTTGAAGGCTGGCTTATTGTGACTGGTGCGGACGCGGATCAATCTTCTCTTTTCATCCATGATTCTCACGCCCTCTCGGTGATGTAGATACCATCCTGGAACACCCTTGGATCGCGCTTCCTGATCCTGGTTGCATGCTCGATGTTTGCGGCTGTGTTGCCAACCTTCTCCTTGTCGATACCGGTGAGAACCACCTCGTCGTTTCCGAGGTTTACAGTGACACCGTCCAGGATCTTTGCCGACCTTGGTTGTTTCTCGCCAAGGAAGTTGTTGATCTCAAGACGGTCGCCCTTCAACTTGAGCTGAATCGGAAAGTGACTGTATACAACCTTCATCCGGTACTCGTAGCCCTCAACAACACCCCGGATCATGTTCTCTGCGTGAGCTTCAAGCGTGCCGCTCATGGCAAGGAACCGCTTCTTGTCAGACGCGGTCGAGATGACAATAAAGCCATCCTCGATCCCGAGGTCAATCTGCGGGAAGCGCATATCGCGGACCAATCTGCCCTTCGGCCCGGAGACGGTGAGCACCCCGCCTTCGAGCGTGATGTTCACGCCGGAAGGGATCCTGACCTTTCGTGTTATTCCCATACTCTCGCCCTCCATCAGTAGACGTATCCCAGCAGTTCTCCGCCGATACCCTCATTCCGCGCCTGCGTGTGGGAAATGACACCTTTTGAGGTTGAGATGATCAGGATGCCGAAGTTCTTCGCCGGAAGGTACTGCGACTCCCAGTACTCCATCTCGGCCATCGCCACCGGAAACCTCGGGGTGATCGCGCCGCATTTATTGATCGTGCCGGAGATCTGGACCCGAAACTGGCCGCCACGACCGTCATCGATAAACTCAAACCCGTTGATAAAGCCGTTTTCCTGCATAACGCGGAGCATAGCACCGAGTAACTTGCTGGCGGGCTCAACAATGACCTCGCTCTTTCCAGCATCACTGGCATTCTTAATCGCACACATCGCGTCGGCGATTGGATTCAGTCGTGCCATATTCTCCACCCCTAGTTCATCTTCTTAAAGCCCATCTTCCTTGCATTCTCACGGAAGCACTGACGGCAGAAGTAGATGCCATACTTGCGTACAAGCCCCTGCTTCCGGCCACAGATACGGCACTCGTTCGCCCCGCGGCCAAATTTCTTGACGCCCTTGCCAGATGCGGGCGCTCCTGATTCTTCAGCCATGCCTTAAACCTCCACCAGGTAGCGCTCGCGCATGAACGCGAGGGCATCATCTCTGCTCACTTTCTGCGTCTCTGGCAGTTTCCTTCGCTCGATTCGCCGGCGTGCAACCCGCACACCCTTGTGCTCTAGCACCACATTGATGTCCATCCCATAGATACCGACCATCGGATCGTAGGACATGCCCGGAAAATCGGTATGCTCCTCGATCCCAAATGAGACATTCCCGGTCAGGTCAAACTGTGATGGCGCCAGTCGCCTATCGATTATATCAAGGGCGGTCGTGATGAACTTCTCGGCGTTCTCGCGGCGCAGCGTAACCTTGCAGCCTATGGGTGCCCCTTTACGGATACCAAACGCCGGCTGGGTCCGCTTTGCTATGGTGCGGACAGGTTTCTGGCCGGTGATCTGCTGCAGGATCTTCTCCGCCTTGACCAGCCTCTCACCGCTCTCTCCAACACCCATATGAACGACGACCTTATCGATGTAGATCTCCTGCATAGGATTGCTCATGCTGAGACCACCTCCAGTTCAGGCGCAATCGCGGAGCGACCGACCATAAAGATATAGTCCTCAATAGTCTCGAAGCGTTCATCGGTCGCATCATCCACCAGGACAACACGATTCGGGAGGGGGCTTGCCGTCCGGATTATCTCGACGATCCTGCCTACCTTGCCAGAGTGTTTCCCACCTATGATCATGGCCACGTTCCCTTCTGCAAAGGGGAAGTGATCGACGATCCGGAAACGCTCCTCGCCATCTGTTCCGAGTGTCACCACAATGGAATCTGTTGTCCTGTAGGTATTGTCGGCCAGGATATTTGCGCCAAAGGCAAGATTCAACTGCACCCTGCCTCCGCTGAGAGTCGTCTTGTCCCGGATCCTGCAGAGACGGGTCTTTGCAGACTCCGCAGAGATCTCGACAGCGGTGTAGTTGCCCCGCTTGTCCAGCTGGATACGGTAATGCTTCCCGATCTTCGGAATGGAGACTATGTCAAAGACGCCAAGGCCCATCTGCGGGTTCTTGCAGGCCCGACCGTTGACGATGACGTCCTGCTGGTGCAGGATCTTCCGCACCTCGCTCGTGTTCTGGGCGATGCCAATGTGCTCACGGAGCCAGACACCGACCGGAAGGGCACCGGCGTTGTGCGGACCGGGCGCGGTCTTCATGACAAATTTGTTTGTTTTTGCCGGAACACGCCATGACCGCGGCGCTGCCAGCCGCTTGAGATGCCCGGACATTATGCACCACCACCAAGTCTCTCTTCACGCAGTCTGTCTTTCAGGTTGAGCTTCGTGATCTGGACATTTGATGGATCAACCGGTCTTGGAACCTCAGTCCCATCGGCCTTCGTCACCATCACACCGTGGACCACCAGGCGGCACGCCTTCACATCCACCGCATCGACGATACCTTCATCACCAGCGAAGTCTCCACGCAAAACCTTCACGGTGTCGCCGCTGACCACACGAACCCGGCGGGTGCTGTACTTCTCCCGGAGTTCAGGAGAGAGAGGGGCGGTGAGGAACCTCCCCCTGGTGTGGTTTGGGGCGTTATACCGTGCTTTACGCTGTTTCCTTGGCTGTTTGCTTGTTATTCGGACCATCCTTACCACACCTTACACTATCATCGTCGCCATGGAGACGATCTTCGGGAAACGCTCCGCGATCTCGCGCGGAACCGGGCCCTTGATCTCGGTTCCCTTCGGCTCTCCGCGCTCGTTGATGAGCACCATGGCATTGTCCTCGAACGAGAGCCGGATGCCGTTTGGACGACGGATCTCCTTCTTCTGCCTGATGACCACCGCCTTCTCAAGTTTGCGCCGCATATCGGGAGTACCTTTCTTGACGCTCACGGTCGCGATATCGCCAATGCCCAGGCAGGGCTGCCGCCGCCGAACACCATGGTAACCGTCGACCGAGATCACCTCCACAACCCGTGCACCGGTGTTGTCCGAGCAGACCATCCTGGAACCGGTGGCAAGGGCACGCGGGATCTTCGCCTGCATCGCCTTCATTCTTTCATCACCTCAACCACAACAAAGTTCTTGGTCTTTGACAGCGGACGGCATTCCGCGATCCTGACCTGATCGCCCACCCTGGCATTGAGACAGGGCGTGTTGTGGGCGTGGTATCTCGACCGGCGCTTCTCGTAGCGATTGTACTTCTTGACGTAGTGGAGATACTCACGCTCCACAACAACAGTAGCGTTCATACGATCGCTCACGACTTTGCCGGTAATCACCTGGCCGCGTACCGGCAAAGTGCCGTGAAACGGACAATTTGCGTCCTCGCACTCCTTTTCCGGAATGGGGACGCCCAACCCAATGTTTCGTGCCATTATTCATCCTCGATTATTTAATGCGCATGCTGATCCGCCGTTCCGGCTGCATCTCGATACTCGACCCATCAATATCGACTGTCGTGCCATCGGGAAGCCAAAGGCGGAAGACGCTTAACCGCTTCGGTATACGTTTTTCCCCTCGCCCGGTCTGGATGAGCAGGGTGTTTCTGGTCTCACCAACGATGCGACCGGACAGCCCCACATGAGCTGGGTTGCTCGCACGAGCTACCAGAACATCCAGGCCGATCAGTTCGTGCCGCAGGATGTTCCGGGAAGAGATCATGCACTCCTCCGTCGTGCGTTCTGTTCGGTCTTGATCCGTGCGATCGTCCTCCGGATCTCGCGGATTCTCCCCGGATCCTCGGTGGCGCCGCCTGCACCGACCTTGCCCCGCTCCTGCATAAGTTCAAGAGAGAGTTTCTGCTCCTGTTCGAGGAGTTCGATATCGGAGAACTGCCTCACTTCGTGTGTACGAAAGATTGCCATTTATATCTCCTCCTCGTAATCGTCCTCAGGCATCTCCTCAAACTCATCTTCATCAGCATTCTCAACCACCGGGGGCTGCGCCGGAATTCCCCTGGGCTCAGGCTCGATAATTTCGAAAGTATCGGGAAGTTTTGCATCAGGCGGAACGATCTTTACCTGAACACCGATGATGCCAAGTTTCTTTATCGCAATTGCATAGCCCTTCTCGACGATCGTCTCACTGGGTTCGCCGCAGTGCTTGACGTAGCCCTCAATAAACTTCTGGGTTCTTGAGCGAGCGCCGGTCAGTTTCCCGGCGACGACAACCTCGCAACCGAGAGCGCCGGAATCCATCACACGCCGGATTGTGCTCTGCCCCGCCTTCCTGAAGTACCACCCGCGCTCAAGAGCGTTTGCCAGCCTTTCCGCCATGATCTGAGCATTAAAAGTGGGATTCTGAACCTGTTGAACCTCTACCTGTGGTGACTCGATCCCATAGACGCTTGCAAGGTCCTGAGTGAGCTGGCGTACCTGTTTGCCGCCCTTCCCGATCACTATACCGGGCTTCTCCGCAAAGATGGTAACCTGGGTGCCGAGCGGTGTCCGGGTTATATCCATGCCACCGTATCCAGCTCGCTTGAGTTCCTTCATGAGAAACTTCTCAACCCGGACGTTGCGCACGCCATCCGCAATAAATCTCTTCTCGATTGCCATTACGCCACCTCGGTCACGATGATCTCGATGTTCACGGTCTCACGGCGCTTCGGGGTGGCGCGGCCCATCGCACGCGGAAAGAATGCCCTGAAACCACGGCCCCGGTTGGCCGCTACGTGCTCGATCCGGAGGTTTGTGGAATCAAGGCCGATGTACTCAGCATTCTTCTCGACTGACTCGATCAGCCGGATGTAGGCCTCGGCGGCCTTCACCGGATACCTACCGGCAGGCCATTTTGAAAGACCGCGTTTGTGAGCGACGTTCCTCTTGAATCGCTTGAACGGGATGGGCTTCTTCAGCGCCACAACGTCTGCGAGGTAAGCCTTCGCCTCAGAGGTGGTCATGTTCCGGATGAACCTGGCAATCTCAATCGAGTGTTTGGGAGAGACGGGAATTTCGTTCGCCTTTGCTCTAGCAACGTTCTCGCCTTCAATCTCTGTTGAATAACCTGTTCTTGCCATTTCCATCACTTCAGCGGGACATACTTGCTCGAACGGGTCGCACCGATACCGGCGCTGCCGTGGGAGACCTTCTTACGGGTCAATGCAAACTCTCCAAGATAGTGGAAGACCGCCTCTGGCTGGATCTCAACCTTCTGAAACTCTTTCCCGTTGTGGATCTCGATGGTCTTTCCGACCATCTCGGGCATGATGACCATATCGCGCAGATGAGTGCGGAGTGGTGCCGCTCCAGACCGAATATCGGTAAGGAGTTTCTCTTGCTCCCGGGAGAGACCCCTGTTAAACTTCCTGCGCACCCTGGCCGGCATTAGCGGCAGCAGTTCTGATAGCGCCATCTGCTGCAGGTCCGCAATGGAGTGGCCGCGATAGGTGAACTCTTCGCGCCGCCGCGGCATCCGCTTCTGTGTTTTCTTTGCCATGCTTCACACCTCACTTCTTCCACTTACCGGTTCTCCTGGCGGCAATATGCCCGACCTTCCTGCCCGGAGGTGTGCCGCTGGAGACGGTCTTTGGCCGTCCGCAGTGCTGGTGCCCACCGCCACCGAAGGGGTGGTCGATGACGTTCATGCAGACACCCTTGACACGGGGCCACTTCTCGGCGGATGATCTGACGTGGAAGTACTTCTTTCCTGCCTTGACGAATGGTTTTTCGCCGCGTCCGCCACCGGCAACGATACCGACGGTTGCCATACAGCCGCCGTTGAACCACTTGTTCTTGCCACTCGGCATCCGGACACCGACTCTGCCGTCATCGGCCTTGCCGATGACAAGCGCCTGGACACCACTTGAACGGACAAACTTGCCGCCGTCGTCTGGACGGGCCTCGATGTTGCAGACGTATACACCGACCGGAATCTCTCGAAGCGGGAGGGTGTTGCCGTTCTTCACAGCGCCACCGCTGCCCCAGGAGACTGTATCCCCGACACCCAGTCCTTCTGTAGCGAGCATGTAGACCTTCTCGCCGTCCTCAAGCCGTGCAAGTGCAATCGGGGCATGACGGGCGGGATCGTGTTCTATATCGACGATAAGTCCCTTGATGAGGGAATCATTCTTTCCTGCATGCCGCAGCGGCGCCTTGTACCGGTGCGAGGGTGCACGATATGTTGGACCGCCCTTTCCGCGGTTCTGCGCTATAATCCTGTGTGCCATCGTCCACCACCTTACATTATTCCAAGCCGGCTGAGGATCTCTTCAGCCGCTTTCGCGTCCGCAAACGATACAGTGGCCTTTTTCTGGCCCTTTGTGGTCATCATTGTGCGGACACTCCTCACTTCCTGCTCGAAGGCTGACTCCAGCGCGCGTCTGATATCCTGCTTGGTGGCATTCCTCTCCACGATGAACTGGAGTTCGTTCCCACCTTCGACCATCAGCATCGCTTTTTCTGTGACAAACGGGCGTTTCAATACCATGAGAACTCCTCCAGTCTCCTGATTGCAGATTCAGTCCAGACCGTAAGACGTCCGGCCTGCGTGCCTGGCGCCAGCAGCTCGGTGTTGAGCTGGTTTACGGCCACGGCGTCGACACCCGCAAGGTTTCTGGCCGCACGGAGCGGTTCGGTGCCGGTGACGATGAGAATGCTCTTGCGCTGCTTGTAGCGGCGGCCACGCATCGTTCCCCGGCCAGCACGGACTTTCCGGCTGCCCTTCGCCCTCTCCACGTCGGCGTAGATGCCTAACGCCGAGAGCGCGGCGATTACGTCGCTTGTCCGGGTGAGATCCTCAAACCGGTCTTCCATGACCAGCGGGAGGCTGCCATCAAAGAGGTGCCCGCGCGCCCGCACGAGATCAGGGTGGGTGCTGGCGGCGATGGCGGACCTGAGAGCCTTGCGCTTCTCTTTCCGGTTGATCTGCCTGACAAGAACCTTCTCGACCTTCGGCGGATGCGCCGCGCGGCCACCGGTTGCCTGCGGGACCCTGGCAGCCCTGCTGCCGTTCTTTATGCGCGGTATCTGAGCAACGCCGCGGCCGCTTCCCCAGGACTCTGCAGAGGTGCGTATGCCGGCATACGGGTTCGTCCCGTGCGGCTGGAACCTGGTGCTCTGGAGTGCAATAACCGCCCGCTTTATCAGATCGGGCCTGTAATCCTCGCCAAATACCGCCGGGAGATCTATCTCATGAGCGATCTCGCCTGTCAATGTTCGAACCTGTGCTTTCATCGCTGATCACCCCTGCTGGCTCTGCACGCTGATGTGACCGATCGCCGGCGTGCGGACAACGTGTTCACCCTGTCGTATCGCGGAGCGTATCCTGACCAGCCGCTTGCTTGGCCCGGGCACAGAACCCTTGATCAGCACATATGGGCCGCGCACGACGCCATACTGCAGGAACCCGCCTGCAGGTGTGATATCGTTGCTGTCTGCGCCGATCTTCAAAATCCGCTTGTTGAACTCGGTACGCTGCTGGTAGCCCATCTGACCCATCTGGGGCACCTGCCACCTGACGTGATGCGGGTTCCACGGGCCAAGGTTACCTATGTGACGTTTCTTGCCACCACGGGAGTGTTTCCGCTTCCTGACCTGAACACCCCAGCGCCGGACGGGACCTTCGGTACCCTTGCCGGTGGTGACGGCGGTGACATCGACATACTCGCCGGCCTCGAAATGGTCAGAGATCGCGATCTCCCCGCCAAGGATATCTGCAGCGTATGCGATCTGATCTTCAAGGCTCCCCCCCGCGATACGCATCTCCATAATATCCGGGACCTTCTTCGGGACACCGGTGATCTCCGCTGGCCTGGTGTAGGTCAGAGCGTAGAGTTCAACTACACGGCCTTCGCTGATGGCGGTTTTGATGGCGCCAAGGGCGGCGGCGGTATCATGGTTCTTCGGGAGATTGATCCTGCGGGATACCTCCCTGTCAAGATCAGTCGCCCACGCCTCGGTCAGTGCACGCTTACCATAGGAATCCTCGGTGTATGCGCGCACGCCTGCCACCCGCATGGGCGGGACCTCAACAACGGTCACCGGCACCATCACATCCCTGCCTTCGGTAGGGCTGCTCTTGTGGTCATCGACCATGATGACGTGGGTCATCCCCACTTTGTAACCTGCAAATCCCTGCACTGCCGGGGTTCCCGTGTAATCGGGCCATGAGCCGTATCGGGGAACCGGGCTTTTCGCCCGCTTTCTCGGGCTATACGCGAGGGATCCTCTGCGTGGTCTGTTAATCTTGGGCATGTTTCAATCAACCCTTCGTGGTTATAGCGTGACGCACCACTCTGTTGCAGAGCGATGCCTGCGCCAGGCTTCCGTGCCGGACGTGCCGGCATGGCAACCCTTCCGGCCAACCCGGAAACTGTGGGGTGGAAGGGAAACAGTTGACGGAAGGTAGCAGAGCATGGAGAATACAAAGAGAACAATCTCCGAATATCCTGCCGCTCTCTGCTACAGCCCCGGTGTGCACCGGGTCCACTCCAGTCGTCGCTAATAGATCCTGACTCTCTGACGCTCCCGGGAGGATTTATCCCGGAAACCGGGCGCGCTGCACTGGCGTTGGCCCAGCGTCTCGATCAGATCCAGCTCCTGTCGTCCCGTTGTGCCAAGCACAACTCCATATCGACACCTGCCCTCCGTAAGGAGGGTTCAATCTCCACTGTGCCTGATACCTCCCGCACCACACCGCGCGCCCAAAACATGTACAATACATTGTTTTGAGGTGTTCCAGGAATCGAAGGCACATACTGCACCTGCTGCGCCCGGATCCATGTGGTGTTGTGCAGAGCGGTTTCTTAATCTTTCTTTAAAATTAGATATAAACCTTGTTATGGGGCATATCACAACCCCTCCTGGAACACCGCCTTTACACAGGGCCTGCACCTGATTGTCAGATTGGGGTTGTCTTAAGAGAGGGAAAGGGGCCACCGTGAGCCAGCGCGGCAGATGAACCTGCAAGGCACCACAGAATGCTCCCGCTCGGCCCGGGTAGCACAGCCCTCCGCACGTGCGGGTGCGGTGATCAACCGCATCAACCGAAGTAAAGATCGCCGTCCTGATTGATATACACCTCAACGTCCTCCCTGACCTGTCGTGCCTTGAACCGCTCCGGGTTAGCATCCCTTAGCCTGTTTATGAGCGTGATCGTGTCATATTTAACCTTCACACCCTGCTTCTCGGCCTCTGCATAGATGATCTCGGGCGCCTTGAGCAGGTCAAGCCCTTTGTGGAGTGTGCAGAGATGTATGGCATCAAGGGTGTAGAGGAACTCAAGCGTCTCACGCGCACGTGAGATGTTCTCGAGAGCAGCCTTCTCGATAGTACAAACGTTTGCCTTTGAGGTGTGGATGATCTCGGCTATCTGCTGCTGCGTCAACCCCTGTTTGCGGTAGCGCAGCACTTCTTTCTGACGATCGGTGAGCAGACCTTGCTTCATCAAATATATATGAGGGATCAAAATTTAAACACTTTTCCTTAACCCACCATCACAGCGAGGTGATCGGCGCATTTCAAAACGTTTATATGAGAACTTGGCAATATTATCGTGTTCGCAAATACTGAGAGGTGTTAAAATGGTTGTAAAAGTTGGAATTGCAAAACTGGGAAATATCGCCAGTGGTGTGATGGCTGAACTTCTGCTCGATGAGCGTGCCGACCGTGAGGATATCATTACCTTCATGGCAACCTCAGGCACCAAACTGCAGCCCGAGGATATCGACCGCGTCGTCACCAATATGAAAGCATGGGGCCCGGACTTCTGTATTGTAGTCTCCCCGAACGGTGTCCTCCCCGGACCCACAAAGGCCCGTGAGGACCTGGCTGCCGCCGGAATCCCCTGTATCGTCATCACCGACGATGTAACCACCAAGAAGGAGCAGTTTGAAGCGCTCAAGGCAAGCAACTTCGGTTACATCATAATGAAAGCCGATGCCATGATCGGCGCCCGCCGCGAGTTCCTGGACCCCATAGAGATGGCAGACTACAACGGGAACCTGATCAAGGTGCTCGCCACCACCGGTGCGTTCCGCAAGATGCAGATGGAACTCGACAAGGTCATTGACCAGGTTAAGGCTGGCAAGAAGGGCGCAGATCTGGTGCTTCCGAAGGTTGTCATGACCTCCGACAAGGCAGTCGAGGGCGAGTTCTCCAACCCCTATGCGCTCGCGAAGGCTCGTGCCGCCTACGAGATCGCTCAGGAAGTTGCTGGCGTAAACGTCAAGGGCTGCTTCATGACGAAGGAGTGGGAGAAGTACATCCCGATCGTTGCAAGCGCCCACGAGATGATGCGCCAGGCCATGATCCTCTGTGAAGAGGCACGCAACCTGGAGAAGGCTGTGGACGGCGTCATCCGCAAACCGCACAAGAAGACCGGTGAGATCGTCTCAAAGACCGCTCTCATCAGCAAGCCCGAGTAACCCCAACACCACTTCTTTTTCCGGCCGACCCTGACACCGCTAAATCGTCCGGGAGATATTACCGTATTTTATCCTTCACATCGGAGACAGACGCCATACGTAGGTGAACCACGAAAATTTCTCTCTCTAACCGCTCCCGGGAGAAGAGCCCATCGAATTTTCCCCGGCAGTATGCGCAAGGGACGATCAAACCGTTTCAGCGATGCAATCCGGTCACTCACGTTGGGCGTCTCTCGTCGACCAGCCCCACCCCCCTCAAAGGAGCGGGCAAGTGTCTGGCGATTGGCCCACGGAACCCCTGCCGGGGGGCGGTGACGGGATCGCAAAGGGGGATCTGCATCCGGGGTGAGCGGAGGGATACAACCCTGATCATTCAATCGAGAGCCAGCCCGCTCTCAATCGAACCGCTTGAAGAGACCCGTAAAGAGCATTATCACCGGGATGATCTCAAGACGCCCTATCCACATGACAAAGATGAAGAGGGCCTTTGCTGCAGAGTCCATATCCGGCGAGACAAAACCAGTAGAGATACCGTTGTTGCACATTGCAGAGGTAACATCGAAGATCACGTTACTCGAATCAAAAGACGTTGGCTGGAGGTGCATCACGAGTATGGTTGATACAAAGATGATCAGGAGGTAGAGCATTATGACCAGCATGTTCCGGGAGATCTCAAGATCGGCAACGTTCTTCGGGATCACGCGCCCCTCATACCTGAACGGCACAAGCACCTTCCCCGAAACGAACATCCGCCGGAACCACCAGACCAGGCTCTGGAACCCCAGAACCACCCTGGAGAGTTTGATACCTCCCGCGGTGCTCCCCGAAGACCCGCCGATCAGCACCAGCATCGCAAGGAAAAGAACAGTCACGCTTGCCCACGCGTTCGGGGAGACTACTTGAAACCCGGTACTGGATACAGCTGCGGCGGTCATGAAGAGCGCCTGATGGAGGGCCGTGGGGAGATCGAGTTCACTGAGCATGACAAGGTCGCAGGTGATCACAACGATCCCGATGGCGATTAAGACGAAGAGGAGGCGCGCCTGCTGATCATCGATGAACCGTGCACCTCTCCTCCGGTAGATGAGGTAGTAGATCTTGAAAGGCAGTGCACCGGCGATCATCACCGGGACTATGAGGAGCTCAAGAAGGGGGTTGTTGTAGAACGGAATCCCCTCCGCGTGAACGGAGAAACCTCCCGTGGCGATCGCAACAAGAGCGATGTTAACCGCGTCCCAGACTGGCACCCCGGAGAGGAGGATGAGCCCGATCGACGCGGCTGTCAGGACGACGTAGATCTTCCACATCTCTATCCCGGTCGCGACGACGCTTGGCATCAGCGCCTCCGAACGTCCTTCCGAGCGGTAGAGGCGGAACTGTGTCAGCCCGCTTTTTGAAGCCATCGCGACTGTGAAGGCGACAATTCCAAGCCCGCCGAGCCACTGCATCAGTGAGCGCCAGAAAAGGAGCGTGTGGGGCATCTCATCGATCGACCGCATAACCGTCAGACCGGTGTCCGTCCATCCGGACATCGCCTCGAAGACGCCGTCGAGGTAAGGAACGCCGATCCCGAGGTGGAACGGCAGCCCGCTCACCAGCGCCATGATGAGCCAGATCAGGGCAACCGCCATCAGGGCAGCGGATAGTGGCGCCTCCCGCTCCTCGCGTGGAATCCTGACCAGGAGTGTCCCCAGGAGAAAGAGGACTATCGGCACGGTGACCATGGGCAGGATCATATCCCACTCCCGGTAGATCACCGCCACAATCAGCGGTACCGCTGTCGCAACGCTAACGAACCTTAAGATGCTGCCGATGTCACGTGCGATGATCGAGAACCACTCGATCCTATCCATCGATACAGATTCTCCGGGCGCTCATATCTATCTTCTCCAGGACGGCCATTTTGCCATCATGCGCCGGAAAAAATTCCCGGATTCAGTCCCGGCCGGACCTGCAGGCACCGTTTCCGCTTGCGGCCCCATCCTCAGTTTCGACCGCTTTAAGGCCACTTTCGATGAAGATGCGCCGATTGATGATCCGCCAGGCAAGGATGAGCTGGGCCACCTCCCCGGCCGTCAGGTAACCCCCCGCCTCGACCAGGTCTATGGGCTCCACCTGTGTCTGGATCTCAATGTTCCTCTCCAGTTTCCGCACCACAGCGTCGTTTAATTCTCCATCGAACGTGAGCGCCCCCATCTTTCTCCCCAAAATCTCCTCGAGCGTGAACTCAACCATGAAGTTCCTTTCTGAGAGTGAGAGGAGAGGGAAGAGGTCTATGGAGAGGTCGACATCGCCGATACTTCTCTCTAACTTGCTCTGGGTGATGGTGACACAGTAGATGTTATGCTTCTCGCTTGCCTCACGGCCGTACTTCGAGAAGGCGACCCTTATAACGGCGTCCGCATACTGGCACTGCGGCGCAACGTAGCGCTCAAAGTCTGGTTTACGCTCCTCCATCTCTCTCTCGACCTCTTCAAGGGCGTAGCCCCGCTGCTCAACGTCGCGCCTGATCTTCCAGGTGCGCTTGACGCCGGGGTCAGGGTCGACGTAGAGTTTGAAGTCGATAAGCGCCCGGAGTCGCGGGGTGAGGAAGGGGTGCAGCCCCTCCACTATCAGGATCTTTGTCGGGCTGAAAGGCACAGGAGGATCGAACCTGCCGGTGTTATGGTTGTAGACCGGTTTCAGGATCGCGCGTCCAGCCTTCAGTTCGGCAAGGTGCTCCTCCAGCAGGTCAAGCTGGTTTGCTTCCGGCGCAAGCGGCGTGATCCCGAGTTCCCTGCGCTGCTGGCGGTCGTATTTGTGGTAATCGTCAGTTGTTATGGTGGAGACCAGGTCTTCGCCAAAGATCTCCCGGATGGCGTGGGTGAACGTTGTCTTTCCGCTTCCACTGTCTCCAGCAACACCGATGATGAAGACGTATGGCGACTCCGCGATGACTCTCTTGAAATCGGATGGGGGCATAACACAACTCAGATAAACTGATCGGCATCTGGGACTGTTAATATTTCGGTGAGAGAGGACGTCCAGCAGAAAAATGGTGGGGTTCAGGTGGAGATTAGCCCTGCTTCCCTGTGTTTCCTCTCGATCTCATCGGCAAGCCGGTCGAGCGCGGCAAAATCCTCCGCGGTCGGGTAACCCCTGATATAGACCGGTTCCAGAACCTCAACCTTGAGTCGGTCAAGCATCCCTTTTATGGTATCAACCGTCTTCCCACCCCAGCCATAGGAGCCGATCACCGTGGCGTAGCGCGTCTTCGGGCGGAGCAGGTTTGCAAGGTATGCCGCATACACCACCTGCGGGTGTGGGCCGAAGATGACCGTCGGCGCCCCTATCACGATCGTTGCGGCGTCCACGAGTGCTTTTGCGAGATCGCCTGTATCGGTCTTTGTGAGGTTGAACGGCTGAACCGGGATACCCCGGTTTATCAGGGCGTCAAGAAGATGGTCGACCATGGCCTGCGTGCTCCCGTGCATGGAGACGTAGGGGAGCACCACCATGTTCTTCACGGCATCGCCCGTCCAGTCCCTGTAAGCATCGATTATGAACGCCGGTCTCCTGTGAACGGGGCCGTGGCTCGGTGCAATGATCTCTATCTCGCGCGTCGCGAGTTTCTCAAGGTGCCCCCTGATGCTCGCCCGGAACGGCATCATGATCTCGGCGTAATACCGTTTTGCAGCCTCGTAGACCGCGCACTCGTCAGGGACGTAGAGCGAACTTGTCGCGTAGTGCGAACCGAAGAGGTCACAGGGGAATAGGACGCGATCCTCCACGAGATAGGTCAGCATCGTCTCCGGCCAGTGGACCCAGGGAGCAATGATGAACTCCAGTGTCTTACCGCCCAGGTCAAGGGTGCCGCCGTCGTCGATGACTATGAACCTCTCTTCCGGGAGATGCAGGAGAGCGGCCAGGAGGTCGCGGCACTTCTGGTTTGTCACAACCTTCGCGTCAGCGAACTTCTCAAGCACTGCCGGTATAGATCCTGAGTGGTCCTGCTCGGCGTGGCTGGCGATGAGATAGTCTATCTTATCGACACCAAGACTCTCCAGGTTCGCGATGAGTTCACTGGTCTTTGTCGGGTCGACGGTATCGATCAGCGCCGTCTTCTCGCTGCCCCGCACCAGGTAACTGTTGTAGGTGGTACCGTTGGGGAGCGGGATAAGTTCATCAAAGAGTCGGCGGTCCCAGTCGATTGCGCCGACGGCAAAGACGCCCGACACAATCTCACGCGCGGCCATTATCCCATCACCTCCATATCCTCCAACCCACCGGGTATCCGGTGTATCAGCGTATTCAACATGCCTTTTTCAGCTCCATTGGTTCTTGATTGACCGTGCCGGCGAGTGCACTTCGTGGCGCACCGGTCGGCAAACCATTCTCCGGCACGGATACTGATAACGGTTTCGCTCTACCCCAAGGATGGTGAACGGCAGGCTCATCACGACTCCTTCCGGACGGCGTTCGAGAGGAGATGAGCCTGCCGGGTCGGTTCCGGGAGCCTGTAGCCGCGGGCGGTCGCGAGAACCAGGTCAACCGCCGCCTCAAGCGAGATCCGGTGACCCACCGATACATAGACGGGTTTTGCCCATTCTTTCGTTCGCACCGCCATCCCGATCGTCTCACCGTCACGGAGTATGGGGGTCATCGAACCTCTCATAAATCCAGGTTTTGCCGCAGAACCTGTAAGCAGGCTCTTTGCCACCCCTATCGAGGGCCGATCGAGCAGCAGCCCCATATGGCTTGCGATGCCGATGCCGCGGGGGTGGGCGATCCCATGACCGTCGAAGAAGATGACATCCGGCTCGGAACGAACCCGTCTGAACGCCTCGATGAGAGCCGGCCCCTCCCGAAAGGCCAGGAGACCGGGGATGTAGGGAAACCCTGTCACGACGCTCACAGAGACCCGCTCGACGACGGTGAGATCTGGGTAACGGAGAACGACGACGACCGCGTGGATGACGTCTGAACCCTTCGTGTAGGAGGCGTCGGCGCCGGCCACGAAGGATACGTCATGGATATCTCCCGAGAGGTGGATCTGCGCCCTGAGTCTCTCCTGGAGGCGAATTGCTTCCGCCGACGTCAGGT
Source organism: Methanoculleus receptaculi (assembly GCF_033472595.1). NCBI lineage: Archaea > Methanobacteriati > Methanobacteriota > Methanomicrobia > Methanomicrobiales > Methanomicrobiaceae > Methanoculleus > Methanoculleus receptaculi. The sequence goes on from NZ_CP137642.1 coordinate 1,884,160, forward strand.
CGAAGGGATGCGTCTCTCTGATCTCCATCGGGATCCCTCGTGGGCTTGAACGATACCGTTGGTACCTGCCAGGTATTATATAGTTGGGGCACGGCACTCACCGCCCCGGACGAGGCATTTTTATACGTGGAGGAGGTTACGGCCCGGAGAGTCACTCTCGGAGCGTGGATGATAATGGCACGATGGGCATGCAGTGTCTGTGATTACGAGTATGTCGAGGAGGCGGGGGACCCGGCCACCGGGATACCGCCGGGAACGCTTTTCGAGGATCTTCCCGACGACTGGCGGTGTCCCCGTTGCAGCGCGGGAAAGGAGGCGTTTGTGCGGGCGAGCGAAGAGGAGGAGATGAATGAAGAAGACTACCCCTGAAGGGGGCGCCGTGACCGTGGCTGATGTGCTGGTCTCGGAACTCGCGGCCTGGGGGATCACCCTCTACTTCGGTATCCCCGGCTCATCGTCGCTCCCGCTCGTGGACGCGGTCAGGAAGTACCCGGACGCACGCTACATCGTCGTCCGGCACGAGCAGACTGCGGCGCTGGCCGCCTCGGCCTACAACAAGTTCACGGGGAAGATCGCCGTCTGCCTGACCATCGCCGGCCGCGGGGCGACGAACCTCGCCACCGGTTTGTATGACGCGAAAGAGGATCGGGCGAGTGTGCTTGCGCTCTCCGGGCAGGCGCAGGCGCAGTACACCGGCCCCGGCGGCATCCAGGAGATCGACCAGGATGCGTTCTTCCGTCCCATCGCGGTCTTCAACAACACCGTCGCGATCCGTCGACGGCGGTCAAACTCCTGACCCGGGCGCTCCGGTACGCGATCTTCGGCCGCGGCGTCGCCCAGCTCTCCGTCCCGAACGACATACAGGCCGAACCGCTTGAACCTGCCTACTGCGAACGCGAGACCTGCCTCTCGCCGGTCATGGCGGTCAGGTACGATCTCCCCATCGTCGTCGTGATCATGAGCAACCACAAACTTGCCATGATCCGGGAGGAGCAGCGGGAGGCGAACTACCCTCCCTACGGCATCGACCTTACGAATCCGGATTTCGCTGCGTATGCGGAGTCCTGCGGCGGTGCCGGGATACGGGTGGCCCGCCCGCAGGATCTCGCGGATGCCGTTCTCCGGGCGGTGCGGATGAATAAGCCGGTCGTCATTGATATCGAGACCGACCCGAAACGGTTCGAGTGAGGCACCGCGTACCCGAAACCTATATATGGTTCCGGCAGGAATGAGGGGCGAGGGTAAATGTGAACTGCCCGGTCGCGGATGCCCGTTTGACGGCGACCGTGCCGGGCAAGCGCGGATTTCCGGATATCGATTCGGGTGGGAGCAGCGAGCATTCGTTGTTCGCTCCACGCTGAGGGATCCCGGGCATACTTGCGGCGAACCGGATCCGTTCCGGTTCACCGCTCTTCCTTCGGGCCGATTTGCTCTTGTGTGAAGCAGTTTTCAGAAGAATTCTTGCAGAGTCCACGCGGACGGCCGTATGGCTGGCGGCCGCACCCTTCGGCCCGTCGCAACTCGAAGACCTTCGGTCTTCTCGTGCTCCTGCCGGACGTAGGCGCACCTCCGGTGCTCCTGCTCCGCTCCTAACGGAGCATCGCACTACGCTCCCTACGCTCCCGCCAGTCGCAGCCCGCGCCTGACGGTGCTTAAACTCGGTTCCTACGGAACGTCGCTACTCGAAAACGCTTCGCGTTTTCTCAAACTCCGTTCCGTTGGAACCTCGCAATTTTAAAAGAGGGGTAGGGTTAGATCATCCGCCGCAGAGGTAATCGTAGAGGAACGCGGCGAGCACCGCACCGACGATGGGGCCGATGATGTAGATCGGGAAGAACTCCCAGAGGTTCTGACCGGCAAGCAGCCAGTCCCCGAGGTAGGGGCCGAACGTACGGGCGGGGTTTATCGATGCGCCGGTCAGGTTCCCGATCGTCGTGATGATGCCCGCGACCGCGAGACCCACCACAAGCCCGGCAAAGCCCGGCGAGGCCCGCTCGTCGACGGCGGCGCCCATGATGACAAGCATCAAAAGGAACGTCCCGACTGCTTCGATGACGATTGCCTGCAGGTAGCCGATGCCGGGGAACGGTGTCGTCGCCCCGAGGCCCCCGATGGTTACGGCATCCGGGCCGACGGTCCAGGCAAAGAGCAGGCTTGCTGCCGCGGCGCCGACGAGTTGCGCGGCGATGTACGGGACGACGTCGCGGCCGGGGAGCCGGCGTGTCGCAAAGAGGGCTATTGTCACTGCCGGGTTGATGTGGCAGCCCGATATTCGCCCGAAGGCGTAGATCGACCCGCCGACGGCGATGCCGAAGGCGAGCCCTATGGCGAGCCAGTCGCCGAGCCCCCCGAGCGCCCCGATCCCTATGTTGAAGGAGGTCGCCGGGGTCGTCCCCGCGGCGAGCATCAGTGTGACGATCGCGGCGCCGGTTCCAAAGAAGACCAGGATGAACGTCCCGACGGCCTCGGCGACGCATCGTTTTCCAAGAGATGTAGTCATGGTTTCACCAGATAGGCAAGATACTCCTTTTTAATGAACCTTAGCCCAAAAAAGGGCCTGGATGTGTTGTTATTTCCCATACAGGGAGTTGTAACACGCGGGACAGAGGATCCGCGGCAGCGGAGCCTTCACGCGCTTGCTGGGGAGCGGGTAACCGCCCTCCCAGACGTCGACGTCCTTTCTGATCGCGTGCTCCATGCAGAGCCCCATCCCACAGACGATGCAGATCGCCACCGCCTCGCTATCCTTCCCCTCAAGGGCGCAGTAGTAGCACTTCATGACTACTCCCCCTCAGATCGCCTCTTTCCACTGGCAGTAATGCTGCCTCTGGTCGACAAGGCTCGTCGTGGCGCAGCTCTTGCATGCCCGCACCGGAGCGGCGGCCGTCGCCTTCTCCAGAGCTATGATGTTCGTCATCATCGTCGCGGTCACGGGTTCGCTCGTCAGGAGGCACGGGTAGTCGGCGAGGCGCATCAGGGCGGAGAACCGGACGGTTATGGCGCAGGCCGGGTAGGCGTACCATTGCGGGTTCATCAGCACCTCGTTTGCGTGGATGGGCGAGAGGTCGACGGGATACTTGCCGACCGTCGGGGTCAGGGGCTCGTCGGCGCCGTTCCGGTTCTTCCGCGCTTTGTCGATGAGTTTCCACCCGCGGTAGATCATGTCCATGAAGTCGCAGTTGTGGAGTTCCGCCGCCGCTCCCCGGGCCGGGTAGGCGAGGACGTAGTTGTGGAACCTCTTTGTGAGGAGGTCGACGACCATGGGAGCGTTGAGCGCGTCGAGTTCGAGGATGTACTCGGTAGCGGCGGCGGACGCGCCGGTTGCGACCGAGAGGACGTCCCAGTAACTCTTGTAGGCGTCAAGCGAGTTTCGTAGCGACGACTCCATCACCCCGGTGACCGCCTCGATGATCGCCATGACGACGTCGTCCTTGCACATGTTGAAGGTCGACTGCGCGATGTGGTGCGCGACGTCGCCGACGCTGTAGGCGGGCACCGTCAGGATGTTCGCGTAGTGGACGCCGTCGTCGACGGCGGCGCGAACCGTCGGCTCCATCCGCCGCCGGTACTCGCTCATGTACTTCCGCGCATCAAAGGACGTCATTCCCGCCGCATCCATCAGTTCCACCTGGGCCTCGATCGGCTCGCGGTAGATCTTTTGCATGATCTCGACCTCTTTCGCCGTCGCCTCGCCGGGGGTGGCGCCCTCCTCGAGGGCATGGGCGAAGGTGTCCCCGAACCCGTAGGAAGTGTTCATTCCCCACGATTTGGCGGCGAGGATCGCCCGCTTGTGTTCGACCGGTATATCGGCCTTCTGGAGCACCCGGTTCACCACGTTGCTCGTGCTGCCCGGGATCAGCGCGAAGTCGACGACGCAGGTGGGCCCATAGAACCCGCCGTAGCGCCGCACCGCTTCAAGGCCGATCCTGGCCTCCGCGTCCGCGACCGCCTCCGTGAAGGCGTCGACGCTCTTTTCGAACGCCTCGTCCTGGCTTTTGAGGATCTCGAGCACCACGGGTGTCTGGTAATGCTCGACGAAGGGATCGTCTTCGGGGCGGACGGTCGTCGTGAGGCTTTGCAGGACCTCGGCATGCGAGACGACCGAGTTTTTGTGCAGGTCGATGACCGCCCGGCTCTGGTCGCCTATCGCCGTCATCTTCCGGACGGCATCGACGTAGGGTTTCGTGTCCGCGAGGACGAACTTCTGGCCGCGTTTTGCCTTTATCGTCTCCACGTCCGCCCACTGGGCGGTCATGGCCTCGTTGATCATCTTCTCGTAGAGTTCTCTCATATCAATCACCTGTATGGTTCCTGCTGCCCGGTTCTTCGGACAGCATGTTCGAGAAAGCGATTCTTACGGCGGTCCCTGCTGGGCCTCCTGATCTGGCGGAGCTACTCTGAGTGATGGAGGATGCGGACGGTATGGCAGTGTGGCCCCAAGAAGGGGGTCCGGAGAGCTGGAAGGACGGTGATCGGGGATACGGTACCTGTTTTCCGGCTCGTGCACCCTCTATACTGCCTTTAGATCCCGATATAGGGTTTTCAATCTGCCTGATGGGCCGTCCTTGCATATATCTCTTACGCCGTCCGCCGGCCCCTGTATCCGGGAAAAAAGAAGGTTTTTTTAGCCCGCCGGTAGACTTAAACCGGCTCTTTGCCTTCGGACGCTCACCGTTTCAGCGGTCAGAACCAGGCGTCCAGCGTCTTCTGCGTTGCCTTCACCGAGACCCTGGTGAGAGCGCTCCTGACCCGTTCCTCGGAGAAGTCATAGCGACCGCAGAGCATCTCAACAACACCCTCGATATCAGGGGCGCTCCACTCAAGGGTGTAGTCATCGGTGACCGGCGGGTTGAGGAAAAAGTCCGTGATTTGAGCAGGGTTGAAATCGGGCTGCTTCTCGGCTATAACCGACTCAAACTCCCCTTTTTGAACAATTTTCAGGGCTTTTTTGGCACCTATGCCACGGACCCCGGGGTTGAAGTCCGTTCCTGCCAGGATGCCGATCTCGATGAGCTGCTCCCTGGTGAGACCCAGGCGGTTGAGGAGGGATGAGAGGACTATCCTCTCGGGGTTAACCGTGACCATCCGTCCCCTGACCCTCCGCCTACCGCTTACCGTGAGGTTGCGCACCAGCACAGGAGCGCCAAAGAGGAGCGAGTCGTAGTCCTGGGACACCACGTAGGCGGCGCTTCCCTTCCGTACCATCCAGGCCGCCTGCGCCTCACCCTCGCTCGGCGCCTCAAGCCAGGGGATGCCGAGCAGGTCGAGAAGTTCACGTGAAGACTCAAGTATATGTGCATCGATACGGGCGGAGGCGCTTGCCTGACGGTAGGCCTCCTCCAGATCACCCTCCTGGAGCGCCATCTTCCAGGCTTCATCAGCCATCGCCCGGTGTTTCCGCCGTTCGTTGATCGTCTCCTGTTTTAACTCCGGCGGCTTCCCATCGAAGACAAAGACCGGCCGGATACCCTTCTCCAGGAAGTTGGCCGTCCGGAACAGGATCCCGGAGAGGTGCGATGTTACCCTACCCTTACCGTTCATAAGCGGCGTCCCGTCTGGCTGGCGGATTATGGAGAGGAACTGGTAGAGCGCGTTATGAGCGTCCACTGCGGCTATGCCGGATAGGTCATCCCACGACACCGGTTCCCTGCAATCCACCAGGATATCACGGATAGCAACGCCCATACTTACCAGATCATGGGAGGGGGAGATGCCATTAAAGTGACGATCCGGTCAGCGGTACATCCTCCGGGAGAGGTCGCTCACGATCTCCTCGATGTGGCTTATGGTATTGTCGTATCTGGCAGTCATCGTCCTGCCAAGCTCTTCCATATTCACACGCATTGTGCGTTCGCGCTGCACAATGCTCTGCTCGAGGTTCAGAATCTTGATACCAAGGGAGATGAAAAGCCCCCCGAGAGAGAGCATCATTAACGTCGCAGCAACCGCTATTATCAGGTCCTGCCAGAACCGCATCACCAGCACAAGGGTGGAGACAACCATCACGAGGGTGAGTACGATATCGACGATGAGTTCGCGAATCTCCATGATTTATGGTGATGGGGATGCATTAATTAATCTACCTATAATGAATGGAGTTTTGTGATGCAGATACGCAACTGGCTACCCTTTCTTGGAATGCCCCTGATGCTCCTTTTTGTCCAGATCGTCGCCATCATCCTTGTCATGCCCATGCAGGCGGTGGGACTTGTGGCGTTTGAAGATCCGGAATCGGTGGCAAACCCCCTGATCTTTATCGGGTTGCTGCTCGTCTTCACGGTGATCCTGCTCATCCTGATCCGTCTGGGTGGAAGGAGGATAATCGCCGTTTTCATCGGCTTTGCACTGTTTATGACATTTGTATACATCTTCGGTGCGCTATTTTCCCTTACCCACGGGGCAACCGCGGCAACCGCGGCCGCGGCGCTCATCGGTGCCGGAGCGGCAACCGCGCTCCTCTACCTGTATCCTGAGTGGTATGTTATCGATACCCTGGGCGTTCTGATCTCAGCCGGAATCGCATCCATCTTCGGGATATCCCTGGCGATACTGCCGGTGCTCGTGTTGCTCGTTCTGCTCGCAGTCTACGACGCCATCTCCGTCTACCGGACAAAACACATGATCACGCTTGCAGAGGGCGTCCTGGAGACCAGGGCCCCGATCATGGTTGTGGTGCCAAAGAGAAAGGATTACTCTTTCAGAAAAGAGGGACTGCAGATCGCGGAGGGAGAGGAGCGCGGTGCGTTCGTAATGGGGATGGGCGACCTCATCATGCCCTCTATCCTGGTGGTCTCTTCACACGTCTTCGTCGACGCGCCCCCGGCCATCTGGGTTTTATCCGCACCGACGCTCGGCGCGATGATTGGATCGCTTGCCGGGTTCGCTGTACTCCTGTACTTTGTCAACCGGGGCAACCCCCAGGCCGGACTTCCGCCCTTAAACGGGGGGACTATTGCCGGGTTTCTGATTGGAGCGGCCCTCGCAGGCTCGTTTGGGTGGCTTTCGCTCTGAGGGTGAGAACGAGGTCGAGCACCTCATTCACCCCCTCCCCGGTGAGGGTGGACATCGCCGGGTAGCCATCGATCCCCTTTATATCCGCCTTGTTTACGACCGGCACGAGAGGTACATCGACAGCCCCGCGGACCTCTTCAAGGAGGCGAATCTGGTCATCGAGCGAGTAGCCGCAGTCTTCACTTGCGTCAAGCATGAACAGGACGACGTCGGCCGTGTTTATGATGGCACTCACTGCCTGCCGCTCGATCGGGTTCCTCTCCTCGGCGGGGCGCTCCAGGAGACCCGGAGTATCGATGAACTGAATCCGTTTGCGGCCTCCAATATCACGGTGACCGACGATGACCCTTTTTGTGGTGAAAGGATAGGCGGCGATCTCCGGTTCCGCGGTTGATACCAGCCTTATGAAAGAGGATTTCCCCACATTCGGGAACCCGGCAACCACCACGGTAAACTCATCCTCGCTCACGTGCGGCAGTTTGCGCAGGGTGTTCCTTGCCTCGTTGAGGAAGAGGAGATCGTCTCCAACCTGGTGAACAACCGAAGCCATCCGGGCAACTGCCTGCCGCCGTTTCCGGTCGGTCTCTCCGCTCTTTCGCATACTCCGGGCGTAACCGGAGCTGATAACCCGGACCTGATCGGCCGCCCAGGCAACAGCACCCAGCGAGTGTTTCAACCGATCGACCGAGACGAGGATATCGGTCATCTCCTGGTAGAATGGCGGGAGACGCTCAAAACTCGGGAACGAGGTGACCACGCTCTTTAATTTATCGTGTATAGCGCTCCCGACCGCCCGCACAAACTCCTCGTTTGCTGTATCGACGTTGGTCTTCAGTTTCTTTCTGGCTGCCGCCCTCCGAAGACTGCGGTCGATAACTTCGTCAGCCGTCGGAACGGTCGGGATGGTTTCAAATTCCACGCTACACACACCCTAATGTATTTAAACAACATATAATGACTGATAACTATGGAGCTCTCCCCTATTCAGAAGGATATTCTGATAACCTTAATCACCCTTTACCATCAGTCTTCCCACTCTATAAAAGGTGAGGAGATCGCAGAGGTACTGAGGCGTAATCCCGGCACCGTCCGCAACCAGATGCAGGCGTTGAGGGCACTCGGACTGGTCGACGGGGTGCCGGGACCAAAAGGAGGTTACAGCCCAACCGCCAGAGCATATACGGAGTTGAATCTAGGGGATCTCGAGCACCAGTTCGAGGTGCCGATCGTGCGCGACGGTGAGAAGGTAAAGGGCGTCCGCGTCACCGAACTCGGGTTTACCACCCTCTGCCACCCTGACCTCTGCCAGGCAGTGGTCAAGATCATCGGAAGCGTGAAACTCTTTAACATGGGAGATATGGTCACTATAGGCCCAACCCCCGTGAATAAACTCCTCGTTCGAGGCGAAGTGTTCGGGATGGACGAGAACCGGGAGGCGCTCCTGATCAGCGTCTCAGAGATGATCTCCCTCCCGAAACGTCCGATCTCGCATTACATGAGCACACCGGTTCGGACGCTGCCGATCACCGCAACCTTCCGCGATGCAATTCACCTCTTCAATAAACACCACATCCATGGTGCACCGGTCCTTGATGATGCGGGAAACCTTGCAGGCATTGTGACATTGAGCGATATCGCCCGGGGACTTGACGCCGGGTCAACGCTTGATGCGCCCATCGCGCAGGTCATGACAACCGATGTGGTGATTGCACCACCATCCATCCGGCTCTATGAACTTGTGGGCCGGTTCAAGGAACGGGAGATCGGGAGGCTGGTTGTGGTAGAAAACGGCAAACCTGTCGGGATCGTCACTCAGAGCGACATAATCAGCATCTTCCCATCGTTCTGATGCCTCTTTTGCGAAACCAACTGCACCAACCCCTCCAGTGAGGGACAAGTATTTATAGGCGGGTATCAATGGTCTTTCTGTTAAGAGATCTCTGAGCAGGGGTGCATACCCCAGAAATTACTGAAGACGGGGGAATGAATCATGACTGAAATACCTCTTGCACCTGTTGGAAGGCTCATAAAGAAAGCCGGTGCAGAACGGGTGAGTTCTGATGCCAGCGAGGAACTCGCAAGACTGATGGAAGATTATGCTGCGCGGGTCGCAAAAGAGGCGATCAAACTGGCGGGTCATGCAGGCAGGAAGACGGTCAAGGCAATCGATATCCGGATGGCGACCGAGACTCTGAAGTGAACCATCCAATTTTTGACTGACTCTCTTTTCCCGGCCAGAGAAGAACGGCAACGATCTTTAACCCTGGCAGGGGCACGGTTAGCATGGCATCTGCCAGAATAGCCGGCGGGTGTCAGCCTCTGAGGTGAGCGATCAGCCTGAGGGTTTTCTTCGTAAAGTTGGTTTTATGTGATTTTACCCACTTAGAAGATTTATATATTACAAACACCCCACGATTTGTATGAGCAAAACGTTCTGCCGCTCCCTTGCCAGGAAGAAAGTGATGAGCAACGATGGCATGCTCATCGGCACCATCAAGAATATCATGGTTGACCTGAGCACCGGGCAGGTTGTCGACCTTCTTGTCAAGCCGGACGAGACGTTCAGGACCGATGGTTACAGGACGGATGGAGACAAGATGCTCGTGCCGTTCGAGGCTGTAAAAGATATAAAGGATTATGTTGTTGTAGACCGTTACCTGCTGAAGAGATCTGAGTAGTACATTTTTACCGCTTCCACGAAGCCGTCACCGTATGGCCTTGAGGTGACAACGTCCGCAGCCATGCGCGTAGCGGGGGTGGCGTTTGCAACCGCTACCCCTACACCGGCGGCCTCGATCATCTCGATATCGTTCTCGGAGTCACCGATAGCAAGAATCTCCGTGGTGGGGATACCCAACTCAATGGCGAGTTCACGCATCGCCGCCCCCTTGCTCACGCCCGGCGGCTGGAGGTGGATCGCGAATCCTGTATCAAGGACGCGTACATCTAGGCCCTTCACCTGGATGATCGCCTGAGCCTCGGCGGGATCGACGTTCCGCGCGAAGGCGACGTCAGCAAACCGGTATTGCGCGCTGTAAAGTTCGAGTTCAACGCCCTTTCCGGCAAAATAGTCCCGGAGAACCTCGAACGCTTCCAGACAGACCTCCCGGTCGCCGGCGATCTGGAGAGGGCCGGAGAAACTCCTACGATAGACGCCACCGTTCTCGCCGATGATCGTCCCATCCGTCCCGACCATCTTTGATAGAGTGTCCATGAAGCAGACGGTGTTGCCGCTTGCAAGCACAACCGTGATCCCGGCGTCAACGAGGGTGCGGATGGCCTCGATGGCGGCGGTGTTGATCCGCCGCCGCCGATCGGTAAGGGTGCCATCGACGTCCGTTGCAACAGCCCTTAACAAGGTCTTAGCCCCACCTGCTCGACCATGAACGCTGCCTCGCCTTCAGGCAGGTTGGGACTATCCACCAGGCGGGCGACCCTCTTGCCACCCTTGCCTTTCCGCAGGTATATCCGGAATGTTGCGGTGTGTCCGACGATGTTGCCGCCGATAGGTTTTGTTGGATCGCCGAAGAGAATGCCGGGGTTCGACATCACCTGGTTGGTCACAAGGCCAACAGCGTTGTGGTCATCGATCAGTTTGAACAGATCGTGCATGTGGCGGTTCAGTTTCTGCTGCCGTGGCGCCAGCGTGCCGCGCCCCGCATACTCCGACCGGAAGAGCGACGTCAGGGAGTCGATGACAAAGAGCCTGATAGGGTAATCGGACTTCCGAAGATCGTTTGCAAGTTCACGCGCACTATCAAGGAGGAGCATCTGGTGGTCGGAATTGTGCGCCCGCGCTACGTGGATCCGCTCCAGGACTTCCTCGATAGACCCGATCTCCGCCCCCTCAGGCAGGCCTTTAACCATCTGCTCAATACGCTCCGGGCGGAAGGTGTTCTCCGTGTCGATGTAGATCACACCACCGTGCAGCCCCCCGAGTTCTTCAGGGATCTGGACGTTGACCGCCAGCTGGTGGACAAGCTGGCTCTTGCCAGACCCGAACTCACCATAAACCTCAGTTATCGCCTGCGTCTCGAGTCCGCCACCGATCAACTCGTCGAGTTCAGGCACCAGGATCTTGAGTTTCTTTACCTCTCTTCTCCTGTCCATGATATCCCGGCCTGTCTTGAACCCCCCGATATCCGCCATCTTCCTGGCGGCGATGATTATCTTCTTGGCGGTCGCCTCACCGATCTCCGCCGCTTCGGCGAGATCCCCCGGCGTTGCCGTTGCAACGCTCTCTACTCTACCATATCCAGCTTCACGGAGTTTATCGGCGGTGGTTGTCCCAACTCCGGGTAAATCTTCAAGATCAATCTCTGACATCTCGATCCTCACTTGATCTCTCTTATGTGTGTCCAATGACGCTACACTAAGACTCTTTAACTGGAAGCATAAAATTCGATTGCCGCGCGGTGTGAAAGTGAAGCCTGGATCAGATCTTCTGGTTGAAACGATCCAGGCGGCGTTTCAGCGATCCGAGATCGGGTTGCATATACTCAAGAAAGTCCGGCCTGAACACGCCACGCTGAACCGTGCCCCTGGCGCGCACGAGATGGCCGATGGGGATCACCCTCTCCAGGAGGTAGCAGGAATTGCCCGCGTCGATGGAGATCCCCTCGCCGACAGGGATGACCGTGCCCTCGATCTCAACGATCTCTTCCTCATGCTCAAGGATGAGGAGAGCGCTTCCCCACGAGAGATGCAACTCGATGCCGCCAGAGCGCGCCCGCCGCCCGACCGCGTTGTAGACCTCGATCCGATCGCCTGGCATCAGGCGTTCATCAGCCTTCTCGCCCCAGATTACAACCGGGATCTCACCCGTCTCATCCGCAAAGACAAGGTTTCGAACCTTTGATGACCGCCCGCTCCGTGTGGTAAACGTCCGGGCATGCTGCACACTGACCACAGTTCCAGAGAGCGAGTACGACCCGCCTTCCTCCACCTCCGCAACTCTGTTCATAGTGATGTTGATCTGACGGCCGGAGGGTGCAACTGATGCGGTTTCACCGACGCTGTACTCGACTCCCCAGTCGTTGTCGCGTGCGAGAGCGCCCTTGATAACGATGCTCTCCCCGGGCTCAACCCCACGGAGGAGCGCCGGCGCCCAGGCGACAAGTCGGAACACGCCCTTCTCGTTCCCGACCACCGCCTCGAGCATCTCCCCCGGGGATCCATTGCGCCGGGTGAACGTCCGCGGCTCCCCTACCGAGATCAGCCTGACCTCAAGAACATCCGCGACTGTTGTTCCGGGGTCATCAGGGGTATCCTCACAGGTTATCTCGCATGCCGCCTCCTGGATGGCAACGACGGTGACGTCAGGAGTCGTTCCACCGCTCTTCGGGCGCCCAAGTATCTCTACGACGACACCTGCCTCCAGCTCAGAGACTGCGGCGGCTTTCTCGTCCCAGAGTGTCAACCGGGCCCTCCCGGTCTCATCGCCCACCCTCACGCTCGCTACAAGCCCTTTCGTGCCGTCTGGCCGCTCAAACTCCCGGGGTTCCCCGATAGAGAGCACCTTTGCAAAGAAGCACGCGAGGCTTGTGACCGCCGTTAGGTCGCGTATACGGACGTGCGCCCGGCCAAGGTCACGGACGACCAGCATAGCCGCTGTTTGTTCATCGAGAAGATCGCCTGACTCTATCACCTTCTCCTCAACCCGGCGTTCAAACTCATCTTCCGTGAGAAGGTCATCGACCAGACGGTAGTGGAACTTCACGCCCGCATCTCCGCTCCTACTCCTACCATGGCGGGGTCAACATCGTGGCGATCAGGTCGTCGATCGTCTCGGCCCGACGCATCAATGCAGCCCTTCCACCTGCGACCAGCACCTCAGCGCAGCGTGGCCGACTGTTATACTGCGATGACATCGCAAACCCGTATGCCCCGGCATCCAGGACGGCGATGAGATCACCGGCCTCAAGGTCAGGGAGCATACGGTCACTGGCAAGGATGTCACCCATCTCACAGATTGGTCCCGCGACCGAGTATTCCCGCTGGGGGGGAGTGTCTGCTTTGTTTGCTGCTACTACCTCGTGGTGGGCATCGTACATCGCTGGACGGATGAACAGGTTGAACCCGGCATCGACGTTTGCAAAGGTCCTGTGGGCGGTCTTGACTGAGTTGACCCTGGTGAGGAGAATCGTCGAGTCGCCGATGAGCCAGCGGCCCGGTTCAATCCAGAGTTCTGGCTCGATCCCGAGGTCACGTATCCCCTTCAGGAAGATGGGCATGATCGCTCCCGCATAGTCCTCGGGCGTCGGGGCACGGTCAGTCTCCCGGCGGTAGGGGATGCCGAGCCCTCCCCCGATGTCAATGAAGGAGGGGTCTACCCCGATATCGATAAGGTCGCTCGCGAGCCTGATCAACACCTCGACCTCGCGCGCGAATGGCTCCACGGCCAGGATCTGCGAGCCGATATGGCAGTGGATACCGACAGGGTTGACATGCCCTGCATCAAGGGCCTCCCGGTAGGCATCCAGGATCTGTCCTGCAGGAATGCCGAACTTGCTTGTCGCAAGCCCGGTTGCGATCTTCGGGTGGGTAGGAACATCGATCTCAGGGTTGACCCTGAAAGCAATCTCGACCGTCTTTCCCGCCTCTGCGGCCGCCGCATTGAGTTGCCGGAGTTCGTCAAGCGAGTCCACCGAGACCTTTATCCCCTTCTCAACCGCGAGGGCAAGGTCAGCAGGGGATTTCGAGCTCCCGTTGAAGAGGAGCGACTCCGGCCGCATCCCGGCGGCAAGGGCGAGAGAGACCTCCCCTGCGGAGAACACATCGGCACCCGCGCCCATCGAGGCAAGTATCCTGAAGACCGCGAGATTGCCGTTTGCCTTGGCGGCGTAGAGGATCCGGACGTTCGGATAATGCGCGGTGAGGGCGCCTGCAAGGCGCCTGAAGTTCTCCCGGATCCGGTCCTCGTCGGTGACGTAGAGTGGAGTGCCAAACCGTTGCGCGAGATCCACTGTGTCCTGGCCGCCGATCCAGAGATGACCGGCCTTAACCATGAGGTGCGGCGGGAGGATCACAGGTCAAGCCCCCGCATCCGCTCGACCGCCTCGTTGATCCGCTCGACCGACCGGGTGATCGCGAAACGGACGAACCCCTCACCGTTTCGACCGAAACCGACCCCCGGCGTCGCGACAATCCCGGCCTCGTCGAGGAGTTTCGCGGCAAATGCCATGCAGTCGTCGACCGGCACCCATACGTAGAAGGTGGCCTTCGGCGCCTGAACGTCAAACCCGATCTCTCGAAGACCCGAGACGAGCGCGTCCCGGCGCTCCTGGTATACCGAACAGGCCTCTCTAACAGAGTCCTGAGGGCCTGTTAACGCGGCAATCGCGGCGTGCTGGATGGCATCGAACGCCCCGGAGTCAACGTTGGTCTTGACACGACCGAGCCCTGCTACAATATCGGCGTTTCCACAGGCCATCCCGATCCGCCACCCGGTCATGTTGTAGGTCTTTGAGAGGGAGTGCATCTCGATACCGACCTCCATCGCGCCGTCGGCCTCGAGGAAGGAGGGTGAACGGTAGCCATCGAAGGTGATCTCGGAGTAGGCGTTGTCATGGACCACGACGATATCGTGCTCCCTTGCAAACTCGACAACCTCCTCAAAGAACGAGAGGGGTGCTACGGCTGCCGTGGGGTTATTCGGGTAGTTGATGAAGATCATCCTGGCCTGCTTAACAACAGCGGCGGGGATATCCTCAAGCGCCGGAAGAAAATTGTTCTCGGGGCAGAGCGGCATCTCATAGACCTTACCCTCAGCAAAGAGGGCGGAGGTCTTGTAGACGGGGTAACCGGGATCTGCAACCAGGACAAACTCACCGGGGTTGACAAAGGCCTCGGCGATGTGCGCGATCCCCTCTTTTGAACCGATTAGCGCGAGGGTCTCCTTCATCGGCTCGAGGTCAACCCCGAACCGACGCCGATACCATTCTGCCACCGCCCTGCGGTACGCGGGCATACCGGCATAGGAGGGGTAGTGATGATTCTTAGGGTCACGGGTTGCGGCACAGAGGGCCTCCACTATATGCTTCGGCGTGGGGAGATCGGGATCGCCAACCCCGAGGTCGATTATATCAACGCCCTGGCGCTGTTTCTCCTCTTTCATCTCGTCAATGCGCGCAAAAAGGTAGGGAGGGAGGTGATCCATGCGTCTCGAATACATCATTTAGGTATTGCACACGAAACCCTATTTATCTTCTCACCTTACGGGAAACTCATGCCCGGACAACATGATCGGAAAAAGGGATACCGTTTACGCTCTGGCGCGCAGTGGACGAAAAAGGAGTATCGCCGCCAGGGAGGCGACGGTGCGGCGACAGTCTGAGGCTATCCGTACCAATCCCTTCAGGCTGTGCCCCCATCTGATTGTCTTCCCCAGGGACGATGGGTAGCCAGGGGATGATCCGCATCGCCGCGGGTCATCCCGCCATCTGAATGTTGGGTGGGTGGCCAGGGTTTTGCAAGACGCAATTCCCGAGAGATTGGAAAAGATAGCGGGTCGACGAAGGATGTTTACCTGGAGATGCGAGAGACAACAGAGGCAGCGTCTCCGTCCCTCCCCGTCAGCTCCCAACGGGGGGGCGATGCTCCATCGATACACTCTCCGGGGAGGAGACCGCTACCTCGCGGCCTCACCTGAGAAACTCCTCGAAGATCCTGTTTCCTCAGTAGCACGGCTTCCCCCTGGCTATCGCCACTTACTGCCCGCCCCCTTGAGGGGGTGGGAGGAAGCCGCGGAACGCGCCGGGAGGTGGGGGTGGTCGACGAAAGAGGTGTATCAGAGGATGCAGCGACAGGGCGGAAGATGTTCCATCCCCTCCCCGCCGGTCCCACCACGGGGTGATTCTCCATAGATACACTGCCACGGAGGAGATCTCCTCACCAATCAAGTCCCTGGCACGGCATCCCACCAGACCTTGTTGAGCAGCCTGGTGATGGTGTGGCCGGTGAAAGGCGGTGCTCCTGAAGAGATGCGGTGACGGGGAAAAGTTCCTTTCCCCATCCAACACGCCCCACAAGGAAGAATGGCGGCTCCGTCTTCATCCCCCGCCAGAAGACCGGGGACTTCCCGCCCCCCTTCATCCCCACAAGGTTAAATAAAGCGGATACGAAGGTTAAACCATGGATCCTCCCGATTGCATCATGGTCTTCTGCACGGCCCAGGCCGGTGATGCTGAGAATCTCGCCGTGTCGCTCGTCAATGCCCGTCTTGCAGCCTGCGTGAACGTTGTGGATGTCAGGTCGTGTTTCTGGTGGGAGGGGGCGGTATCCACAGAGGACGAGCGCCTCCTGATCATGAAGACACAGCACCGCCTCCTCGATCCCCTGATAGAGAGGATTCGCGGCCAGCACACATACGACCTGCCCGAGATTATCGCCATCCCGATTATCGGGGGGGATGGCCCATACCTTAACTGGATACGGGAGGAGACAGGCTGATGGAGACCGTCCGCCGCACGGGGATCCAGGTGAACGGGGATGAGGTGTGTGAGGTCCAGGACAGTATCATCGTCGAAGGCCGTGTCCGGCTCTTCCTGAACGGAGAGTATCTTACAACCATTGTGGCAAGCCCTGAACGCCTCGAAGATCTCGGGGCGGGGTTTGTCGTCTGCGAGGGGCTGGCGGAGACGGTCGAGTCCGTCGAGGTCTCTGGCGGGGATGTCCATATAGCCGCACCGGTAAAGAGAGAGTCCCTGCTCGAGATGGAGTCGTCCGGCGGTTACCGGGTGCTTGGCGAGGCAAATAAGGTGGATTCAACTATCACGATCACCGCTGACGGCGTCCGCGCGGTCACGGCAGCGATCGAGTCTGATGTCTGGCGACGGACCGGCGGCGTCCACTGTTCCGTCCTCTTCTGCGGCGGCGACCTCGTCACCAGGGCCTGCGACCTCGGCAGGCACAACACCGTCGATAAGGTGGTGGGTTATGCGACCCTCCGGGGGCTGGACAGGTCGGGGTGCGTCCTCGGTTGCACGGGAAGGCAGCCTGCAGGAATGGTAGCAAAGGCGGCCAATGCAGGTATCCCGATCGTCGTCTCCCGGGCTGCATCCACCGACCGGGGGATCATGACGGCAGAGCGTGCAGGGATCACCCTGATAGGCTTCTCGCGGGGCGAGCGGTTCACCATCTACACGCACCCTGAACGGGTGCCTGAAGTTCTGAAAAAACTGGGGAGACCATGGTAGAAACAGATAACCTGAAGAATGAGGCGCTGCTCCTGCTCGGGTGCCCGCAGGTGCCCGTCCAGACGAGTCTGGCGCTATACACGGCGCACAACCTGAGGAGACAGGGTTGCCGTCCGGTGATCGCGGGGACACCTGCAGCACGGAAACTGATGGAGGTGGCCGATCCCGGCCGTTGCTACATCGACGAGATGAACGACCTTGACAATATGATCGATGAGATAGCAGAGAAGCAACGGGATTTTAAACTCTGTTTCGTCTTCATCCACAATGATTCAGGGGTTGCATACGCCGGAACGATGGCGTATATCTCCAGTGCACGGGTCTGCGCGCTTATATTCGGGGAGCACGCAGAGGAACTCGCCGGCGAGATCGAGTTTCCCTGCGAGATTATCGCGGCGAAGGCGGTGCATAACCCAATGCCGCTGAAAAGAAGACTTGACGAGGTGATGCAATGGCCGGTTGTCTCGAAGCTATGAAACCCGAGGTCTTACTCTCCGGATCGTCTTTTAAGGAGGCGCGAGAGTTCATCCGGAAGAACGTTAAAGAGTATTACGAGGTTGAACCGGGTTACCGGATACTGGACGTCCACATCATCGGCGTGCCGCCGCTCTATGTCGGGATCGAGGGTGAAAACATTGTCTTCCCCTACACCAAACCCTGTCACGGAACTTTTGTGGTGAAGATACCCGGGAGCGACGAGATCGCACGGTTGCGGGAGAGGAAGAGAAAGTAACCCTCTTCCTCTGGATATTCTCCGCTTCCTCCGACCATCTGTGGCAGCGGCTTCCAGAGGGTTGCCGCCGCTCACCGCTCCAGACGCACCGGGGCTCCGGTCACACCGTCAGCTCGAGGGCTGACATTTGCGCGAAGACCAAAATGGTTAAGTAAAACAATTTATCATTTCACCTCGTGAAACCCGCACCAGTATACATCCGGGCCGTCCAGGCCATTGTGGCGATCGGGATCTGCCTTGCAGCTGCAAAGATAGGATCGGCGTTTACCATGCCGGCGATTCCAACCTGGTATGCCTCCCTGGTAAAACCGGGGCTGACCCCGCCGGCATGGGTCTTTGCTCCAGTCTGGACGGTGCTCTACGTCCTTATGGGCATTGCACTCTACCTGGTCTGGAGCAAGGGCTGGAAGCAGCGGGGTGTGCCGGTTGCGGTAGGGATCTTTGGTGTCCAGTTATTCCTGAACGTTCTCTGGTCTTATGCCTTCTTCGGGCTGCAGGCACCGTTCCTCGCGCTCACCGTGATCCTGCTCCTCTGGATTGCAATCCTGCTGGCAATAGTCGCCTTCTACCGGGTCTCGATCCCCGCAGCAGCGCTCCTTGTCCCCTATCTCATCTGGGTTGCCTTCGCGGCCTACCTCAACCACGGCATCTACATCCTCAACCCATGATGGTGGAGATCATTGTTTCCCAATCTCGCGCCAGACGTGAATGAAACGCTGGATGGCGGTGTAGTGCCCCAGAGTACCGAATATGACCAGGAGCCACCCCAGGTAGTTCAAACCGCAGATCTCAACCGGAACCATGACGGTGAGCGCTCCTGCAATGATGATCAGCAGCAGGCGGTCCGCCCGGCCAAGTATGCCGCCGTAAAACCTGCCGACCCCTACAGCCTGCGCCTGGGTGCCGAGATACGAGGACATCAGGACACCCGTCAGCGCGAATACCCCTATCTGCCACGGGGCAGCACCGCCGGCAAATATCCCGGTGATTATGAAGATATCAGCGTATCTGTCGATGACATGATCCAGGAAATCCCCGTGGGCTCCGGCGATCCCCATCTCACGTGCAAGCGCCCCGTCGAGCGCATCAAAAGCGGCATTTAGCGCGACCAGGATGGTGCCAGAGACCACTCCCCCAAGATAGAACGCAATGCCGGCAAGCGCCGATACGATGAACGATCCCACCGTCAGGGCGTCCGGGGTTATGCCAGCCCTCCGCACCAGGTTTATCGCCGGCTGCATGATACGCTGGGCCTGCGGCCTGTACTGGTCGAGCGTCATAATCCGGTCTCCAGGTAGTCCGTCCAGTCGATCGATCCACAGGATGGCGGGAGTTCTCCGCTGATAAACCGCTCAACAAGCCCGGCACAATCCTCGATGGAGAGATCGGTTGTATCCACCTCCAGGACGTGTTCAGCGGGGTGTTCATCGAGCGTCTCGATCAGGATCAGATCGAGCGCCTCCGCCTCGACGTTCTCCGCGATCTTTGCCCCGGGATAACCCCGCACCTCAAGGCGTCTCCGCAGGACGTCAGGGCGGCACCGGAGCACCACCACAAGGTCGCAGGGGATGAGATGGGCAAGATGCCCCTCGATTATCCCGTCAACAGGCTCGAACCCTGCCACCCAGCGATCGGTGTCAACCACCATCGTCTGGCGGGCGCGGTCCTCCTCCAAGATATAAGGTTGAACCGTATCAACAAGGTGAACAACCCTGTGCCCGCGCCGTTCGAGTTCGGCAGCAACGGAACTCTTCCCGGTTCCCGGCGTGCCGGTGAGCCCCACCATCATAGGTCGCGTATCGCCTCCATGAATAGAGCGTTTTCCCGGTCGTCACCGATGCTGACCCTTATGTAGTGGTCGCCGAGACCGGGGAAGGTGGTGCAGGACCGCACCAGAACACCCCGTGCCGCGAGACGCTCCACCGCCTCGTCGCCTGTGTATGGGGCAACATCGATCATGACAAAGTTTGCATCCGACGGATACGCACCCGGGATCTCCTCGATGAACCGCCGCCTCCAGCGCAGGACATGCTCGCGGGTCTCGCGGACGCTCTCTTCCTCCGCGAGGGCGGCGGCGGCGGCGGCGGCCGATACAGAGTTCAGTGCAAACGGTGTTGCCGCCCGATTGTAAAACGGTTCAAGCCATCCGGGCACAAAAGCGTAGCCCACCCGCAACCCCGCCAGGGCAAAGATCTTTGACATCGTCCGGCCGAGGACAAGGTTCTCGTACCGATGCATGAGCGGCAGGTAATCCATATCCGAGAACTCGATATAGGCGTTGTCCAGGAATAGCAACCCCTCCAGCCCCTCCAGTATCTCCTCAACCGTTTCGAGCGGGACGGTGTTCCCTGTGGGGTTGTTCGGGGTGCAGAGGAACGCAAGTTTTGCGCCACCGCACACCCTGATGAAGTCTGCCGGATCGACCGAGAAGTCTTCTTTCCTCCGCGGGGCGTTCACCACGCGGGCACCGTGCGCGATGGCCGCAATCCCGTAGAAGGAGAAGGTCGGGGTCGAGATCACCACAGTCTCACCGGGCTCGACGACCGTTCGGATCAGCGTCTCGATGACGCCGTCCATCCCGGCGCCGGTGACAAACCGGTAATCACCGTGGTATCGGCGGAGAGCCTCAACGAAGACAGACGCCCGTTCATCCGGGTAGCGGTTCGCCTCCAGGAGTGCAGCGCACCCCGCCTCGATCACACTCTGAGATGGAGGCCGCGGATTCTCGTTGCTCGCAAGACGGGCAACCCTCTCGATTCCGTGCTCCCGCGCCACGTCCGCGGCCTTCTTCGCAAAGGAGTAGCCGCTCGCCTCTGAGAAACACACTCTAACCAAGCGCTGCATCGATGACCCCGACAGCCGTCTCGATCTCCTCATCCGTGATCACAAGCGGCGGGATCAGACGGAGGTTTCCATCGGCGGCGCAGTTGACAAGAACACCGTTCTCAGCGCAGGTCTGCTGCACCTCAGGACAGCGGTCACCGACCGGGATCCCTATCATCAGCCCGCGGCCGCGCGGGTTGTGAGCGGCAAGCCCTTTCATGAAGATCTCGCCTTTCCGGGGAACCTCGGGGAGAACACCTTCTATGACGCCGATAGTCGCGAGTGCCGCCGCACAGGCAACAGGTCCGCCCGCAAAGGTGCTCCCGTGCTCACCCTTCCTGAACTCCAGCCCCTCGCGCGCAACGAGCGCCCCGATGGGAAACCCGCTTGCAAGCCCTTTTGCAATCGTGACGATATCGGGGGTGACACCGGTGTGCTGGAAGGCAAACCATCTCCCTGTCCGGCCCATACCGGTCTGCACCTCATCGACGATCATCAGCGCGCCGGAATCATCGCAGATCTCCCGGATTCCCTGGAGGAAACCATCGGGAGGGATCAGGACACCCGCCTCCCCCTGGATCGGCTCGACAAAGACCCCGGCGGTATCTTCATCGACCGCTTCCGCCAGGGCGTCAAGATCACCGTAGTCGACGAAGGTGCAGGGGGGCGATAGGGGTTCGAACGGCTCCCTGATCGCGGGTTTGTGAGTGATGGCAAGCGATCCGCATGTCCTGCCATGGAACCCGTGGGTGAACGCAACAAACTTATTGCGGCCGGTCCGGATGCGTGCGAGCTTGATCGCACCCTCGTTCGCCTCTGCCCCGGAGTTTGAGAAGAACGCCTTTGCAAGCCCCGTGATCTCTACAAGCCTCTCTGCAAGTTCCGCCTGGTTTGGAACATAGTAGAGATTTGAACAGTGGATCAGCTGCCTCGCCTGATCACAGATCGCCCTGACCACCTTCGGGTGGCAGTGACCTGTGCTGCAGACCGCAATTCCGGCCACACAATCGATATACTCCCGCCCCCGGTCGTCCCAGACGCGTGAGCCCTCACCCCGGACGATCTTGATAGTCCGGGAGAACGCGGGCATGTAGTAGCGTGCATCAAGTTCCCGTGAATCCTGCTCCATTCTCTCCACCTCACTCATACTCGATCGTTGCGGGTGGTTTCGGGGTGACGTCATAGACGACCCGTGAGACACCGGGGATCTCGGCTGTGATCCGCGTCATTATCCGAAAAAGGGTCTCGTAGGGGAGACGGAGTGGATCGGCGGTCATCCCATCCCTGGACTGGACCGCCCGGACAGCGACTATCCAGCCATGAAGCCGGACATCCCCCTTGACACCTGTGCCAAGACCGATTAAAGCCGCAAAACACTGCCAGGGTCTGAACTCCTCCACCAGACACTCCTCGACTATGGCGTTTGCCTCCCGGACGATCTCGATCTTCTCTCTCGTCACCTCGCCAAGCACCCGGACCGCAAGCCCCGGCCCCGGGAAGGGCATCCGGTGCTGAATCTCCGCCGGGAGCCCGAGCGCGGCGGCGACCTCGCGCACTTCATCCTTGTAGAGGTCTGCGAGCGGTTCGATGACACCCTTAAAATCGATGTTGAGAGGCATGCCACCCACGTTGTGGTGGCTCTTGATACCCCCCTCGCTCTCGATACGGTCAGGGTAGATCGTCCCCTGAAGGAGCATCGTCGCTCCCGTCCTCTTTGCCTCGCGCTCGAAAACCCTTATAAACTTCTCGCCGATGGCCTTACGCTTCCCCTCAGGGTCGGTCACACCCGCGAGCGCCTCGAAGAACTCGTCTGCGGCGTCCACCACACGGAGGTTTTTATCGGCAAAGAGCGAGCGTATCCGCTCGGTCTCACCTTTTCGCATTAGCCCGGTATCCACATATATCGGGATCAAGCGATCGCCTATCGCGCGTGCCCCGAGCGCCGCGCAGACCGACGAGTCCACACCGCCGGAGAGCGCCATCACAACCTTCTCACCGCCGGCAGCATCGCGTATCCCCCTGATTGCCTGATCGATAAATTTCTCAACGTTCATCATTCTGCTCAGCCACCTGATTCTGGGTAGATTTATTCTTCTTGCATGCTTCTACAAACCCTACATAGGGCGGGGAAGGGTGGGTCGGGCTCGACCTGAACTCGGGGTGGAACTGTGTCGCAAGGTAGAAGGGATGATCCGGGATCTCGCAGACCTCCATCCGTTGCCCGCAGAAACCTGAGAACACCAGCCCGGCGGCTTCAAGGTCAGCGATGAACGCCGGGTTCACCTCGTAGCGGTGGCGGTGCCGCTCAACGATCGACGTCCCGCCGTAGAGCCCGGCAACCAGCGTCCCTTCCTTGAGTGTGATGCTGCAGTTCCCAAGGCGCATCGTGCCCCCGAGTTCGCTGACCTCCTCCTGCTCTGGAAGGAGGGCGATGACATGTGTCCCTTCGTCTATCTCCTCGCTTGTAGCGTCCTCTATTCCAGCTACGTGCCGGGCGTACTCGATCACGGCAAGCTGAAAACCGAGGCAGAGACCGAGGTAGGGTTTTCTCTCCTCGCGGGCGCAGCGGATCGCCTGGATCTTGCCCTCGATGCCACGTTTCCCAAACCCCCCTGGAACCAGGACACCGTCGACATCGGCGAGATCCCTGGGTTCGAACGCCTCCGCATCCAGCCACTGGATGTTCACCTCGGTGGAGAGAGCCCTGCCAGCGTGCTTGAGCGCCTCCTTGATGGACATGTAGACGTCCTCGATCCCGTACTTGCTTACTATGGCAACCGTCACCCGGTTGGTGTACTCCCTAGAGACAACCCTGTACCAGGCCGGATCTGGCTGCCTGTTCTCCAGTCCAAGGTAACTGCAGACGACATCCGCAAGCCCTTCTTTCTCAAGTTCCATTGGGATCTGGTAGATGTCAGGGACGTCCTTTGCGGAGATGACGGCCTTTGCCGGGACATCGGTGAAGGCCGATATCTTCTTCTTTGTCTGTTGGCTGAGCACCTCTCTGCTCCTGCCAACGATGATGTCGGGCTGCAGCCCCAGTTCCCGAAGCGCCTTGACTGAGTGCTGTGTGGGTTTGGTCTTGTGATCACCCATGGTGTCTACCGGGACAAGGGTGACGTGGACCAGGATCATCTCCTCCCGTGGAAGTTCACCGTGCATCTGCCGTATGGCCTCTAAAAACGGCATGCTCTCGATGTCGCCCACCGTGCCGCCAACCTCCACAAGGCAGATCTCGGCTTTCCTGCCACCGTCGATAGGCTCCTCGGCCGCACGCCTGATGCTCTGCTTGATCTCGTCTGTGATGTGAGGGATTATCTGGACGGTCGCGCCGAGGAAGTCTCCCCGCCGCTCCTTCTCGATGACGTTCCGGTAGACCTTGCCCGTCGTTATGTTGTGGATCGATTTCAGGTTGATATCCAGGAACCGCTCGTAGTTGCCGAGATCGAGATCGACCTCCCCGCCGTCGGAGAGGACAAAGACCTCCCCGTGTTGGGCAGGGTTCATCGTGCCGGCATCGATGTTCAGGTATGGATCAATCTTTACCGCCGTCACCTCGTAGCCGCGATTCTTCAAGATGCGGCCGATGGACGCCGTGGTTATACCTTTCCCGAGCCCGCTCATGACGCCGCCGGTTACAACGATATACTTCAAACTCTCGCTCCTCCCCCGATCGTTTCCAGATCTTCTCTCCTAGATATGTGATCCCGCGTATTGAGAATCTATTGTTCGGGAGATCCCGTGCGCCCCTCTCTCTGAAGGGAGGGCAGTGCTACCTCCTGATAACCGCATAAGATGTCGATGTCCGGGACAGGAGCGTCCCGTCCTCACCGCTCGTTACCTCGCCATCTGCAAACGCCACCCGGCGGCCTTTGCGGATGACATCCCCGGTGGCGAAGATCGTCCCGGAATTGACACCCTTTATGAAACAGGTATGCTCGTCGATCGTGGCTATACGCTCACCCTCCTCAAGGAGGGTGTAGAGGGCAAGCGCGACCGCCTCGTCCGCAAGCGCCACGTAGACACCACCCTGGAGCCACCCGGCACCGTTCAGCATATCCGGTCTGACCTCCATCGAGAGGGAGGCATGCCCATCTCCAAAACCCTCAATCTCTATACCCATCAGGCTGAAGAAGGGATTCGCATCCCTTCCAACCTCTTTTAACCTCTCAATGTAGCCCATGCTATCATACCCGCCTCCTTGAGGGTTTGGGATTACCAATGATAAGCATTATGAATACAGGTGCCCCTTGAGAAGGGGTCACGCAGATCGGCGTTATTCTGTCCTGCAGAGTGTCTACAGGCATTTATGCGATGAAAGGCAGATCAAGCCTCAAAATTCCTGCCGTTTTAGCCCGGTGAGCATATGACAACAAATATCTCTTCCACCTTCCACCAGTAGATCCATGGAAAGAGCGTGGCAGCCAGAGGCCCTCCAGAACAGGAGACTCGAACAACTCAGGGCTACCATGGACGACTATATAGCGAAGAACATCGAGAAGATTGAGGGAAACCTCCCGGTCTTCTTCGGGCATGTCGCCGCCACACTCGATCGCTCATTTCCCGACCTCGATGACAGAACCTACGACGATTTCATTGATGAAACAGGTTTTGCACTTCTTAACGCAAAGCGCGACCCCCCGACACCCGAGTTCCTGGAGAAGGTGCTGCGGCATGCCGTTGGGAACAAAAGAGAGCAGAAGGGGCGGGCAACGCTTGAGGTGATGGTGGCTCTCAACCTGATCGATATCGGCAGTTACTATCAGGCACTTGAATATCTTTCACGCCACAGGAACCATGACGTCCGCATCAACGCCGCAATAGCCTACTGCTACTACGCGCTCTCCCTGGCAAAGAACCAGAGTCCTGGTCCCCGCCCCGACGACATGGAACTTCAGGCTCGCGAGGAGATGCTGACGCTTGCCCTTGTTCGTCCCCCGCTCAGCCGTCTTGGGCCGCTCGATCGTAAGGAGAGCCAGCTGAACTCGGTATTCTGGTACATGCTTGACCTGGGGTTCACCTGGTTCCCGAGCGAACCGGCGTTCTATCGCATCGGCATCGCATGGACAAAACATGTGGGAGATGCTGAACGCCGCCAGCAACTCCTTGACCGTGCCACCGAACATTTTGCAAACGACAGGTACTTCCTGACTGAGGCATTCAACACCAGTGTGGACCTGCGCAACGGGAGCGGTGCCGCATCCATAGTCAAACAGATGATGCAGCAGTTTCCAGACGACCACGAGCCGCTCTATTATGGGATGAAGCTGGCAATCCTTGGTGGAAAACCAGGTTCTTATGCAAGGTTTCGGAAACTGGCAATCCTGAAAGAGTTTCCCCGTCGCCTGCTCCTGCTGCTTGACACCGTGCTCGAGGTTATGTGCAATCACAGGACCGAAAGTCTTCTCTGCTTTGAGGAGGTGAAGAAGGCTTCGATGGCGCGCGATTACTACCTGACGGCGCTGGAATATATCCTCCGGGACTTCGTTGAAGGAGATGAAGAACGTGCAAAACGCGCCAGATCTACGTTTTTCTCAAGCGTTGATCAGTATTGTATGCAGACACTCGAGATCAGGATATAATGATGTGGTGTTATGATCAGTCTTTAGCGGGGAAGAAAGATGACAGGTGGATGGGGAGAGCGTGCCCCGGCGGACTTTATAGCCGGGTTGCATGATGACCTGCTGAAGCGACGATCCTCAAACGTTGAGCAGAAAGGCGTAACGATGGATATATTTACTCCTGAGAGAAGAACATCCTGCAAGGCGTGCCTGAAGGGCCGAATATGCAGAGATCCAGCGGAGGTCCGGTTACGATGAGAGGGGAGAGAGGAGAGAACGATACCGTGGAAGCGTCGACGGCGAGAAGCGATGGCGGCGAATCACCAGAGCCGGGAAGAGAACTCTGCCTCTCGATCCTCCGCAAAGCTCCGGATGGGTTCGTTCTTCTGGACGGGAAAGGCAGGTACCGCTACATGAACCCGGCTTTTACCAGGATCACAGGGTATACCATGGAGGATCTCCCCGATATCAGCACCTGGTTTGAGTGCGCCTGCCCGAACCCGACCTACAGGCAGAAGGTGCATGAACTCAGGCAGGAGCTCTTCAGCGGCAACTGCGACTCCATGGTTGTTACCATTGTCCGGAAAGACGGCCGGGTGCGCGAGATCGAGGCCCGCCGAACACCCATCGATGACGACTGTATCCTCCTCTCCATAATGGACGTCACCGAGCAGACCCTGATCGAGGAGAGCCTCCAGCAGACCGCGTCCGAACTGAGCGCGGTGATCGATTCTTTCCCGGATCTCTTCCTCAGGCTGAACGCTGACGGCACGATCCTGGACACAAGGGCCGGCCGACTGGTGGAGAGGCCGATGATCACCCGGGCGCACCTGGGGCAACGGGTGCAGGACCTGCTACCCCCAGGAGGTAGTGAGGCGTTCCTGGGTGCACTGCGAGAGGCCGTCAGGACCAACGCCCGCCCCGCGCCTATCGAGTTCGAGTGCAGGGCGGAGGGGGAGACGCGCTGCTACGAAGCCAGGGTTGTGCCGCTCCATGGCACGCACCTGATGGCCATAATCAGGGATATAACAGAGAGAAAGAGAGCCGAAGAGGAGCTGCAGCGTTACCGGGAGCACCTGGAGGAGGTTGTTGCCGAGCGAACCGCCGAACTCAGGCGGGCGAATGAGCAGCTCGAGCACCTCGTCTACTGCATAGAGGTGACCGAGCGCAAAGCCGCAGAGAGATGGCTGGATCGATCGGCTGAGAAGGGAACTGTCGCGGTGGATGAACCCGAGAGTGTGAGGATCACCACCAACGAGACCGGGACGATCATCATCGCCGACCTGACAGCAGAACGCCTCTCTGGTTTCAGCAGGGATGAACTGGTCGGAAAAACGGTCTGGTCGCTCTTTTCCGGCGGTGGTGTGAGAGAGACCCTGAGCCGTGAGGTGCTGGAGGGCGGCAGATCCGCTGAATGCTCAGAAGGTGTGGCGCTCGTAAGAAAAGACGGGTCGAAAGAGGCGGTTCATATCACCGCCGAACCCATTAAGAGTGCCGCTGGTGCTGTGATCGGCATGATCTGCACACTGCGGAAAGGCTGAGCGGACGTCAGAGCCTGAACCCGCAGGACTCCGGATGCACCGCTCCGGGGTCCTGGGGCGCCACGCCGACACCCACCCGGTCAGAGTAGAGCCCGAGCCCTTCGAGCGCTGAGAGGCGTACCTTCTCCGGTGTGTTGTTGACCTCGCTAAGATGGGCGAGCATCGCCACCTGGATATGATCGGCCAGACGCTGGAGGCACCGGGCGGCATCAGGGTTTGAGAGATGGCCTCTCTTCGATCTTATCCGGTTCTTCAAGTATGGAGGGTATGGACCGTTCTCAAGCATATCGGGGCAGTGATTGCTCTCAAGCAGAACAGCGTCGCAGGTGGCGAGTCGATCAAAGATTGTGGGGGTGATGGTGCCGGTATCGGTGCAGCACCCGATACGGAGATCCCCTTCGGCGATACAGAATCCACAGGGTTCCCTGGCATCGTGAGAAGTCGGGAAGGGCTCGATCGAGAAGTCGCCGAGGGAGAACCTCTCGCCGGAACGGCACCGCCGGAGATCCGCCATGGACGCTTCGGACTTCTCCAGGATAGCCTCCAGGGTGCCGCCGGTTGCATAGACCGGAACACCGAGCCTCCTTGAGAGGACGTCGAGACCGCGAACGTGGTCGATGTGCTCGTGCGTGACGAGTATGCCCTCGATGAGCGAGGCGTCCCCCCCGGCGGCATCAAGGCGCCGGAGCGTCTCTCGGGCGGATAGACCGGCGTCGATGAGCAGCGCACCCCGCTCCCCCTGAAGGCAGGCACAGTTGCCTTTGCTCCCGCTGGCAAGGATCGTCAGTTTCATCAGTTCTGTTAAGATTCTCTGGAGATAGGGGATAAAGGTATTTGAGGCCATCAAAACCGTTCCTCAAGGCCGGAGGGCCCGATCTGATGAACCTTTCCGGGAACGGAGCCCTGGGAGGTCTGTATCGCCGCAGACCGCTTTACCCCATCTGGATCTCGGAGGCCTGGTTTTCATGGAAAAAAGGTTACGTCAGGATCAAGCTGGTGGCATCCAGCAGGGCTGCTCCAGTTGTCCTGGGCGCTGCAGCATCGCCGATTATATCCAGGCGTGGCACCTTTCCCAGGAGTTCGTAAAAAAGTTCCTGCCGGGGCGCCATGCTGCCAGCGACCACAATCGCATCCACGCTTTCCACCGTGGAGGTGGTTCCATAGTAAGGGTTGAGCAACGTGACAGTTTTGCCTTCGTAATTGGTGACCACCTGCATGGGTTCATTTCGAACCTGAAGTTTTCCCAGGCGCTGGAAAAGGGGTAACGAGATGGTCACATCGAGGTTCATTGCCATGGCAAAACCGGGTGTCACCCAGGTCACGCGTCTGCCCTGCGTGGCGAGCAATTCAACAACTCCCGCCCCTTCAATGGTCCCCCCGTAATCCAGCACCAGCACGTGATTACCCTTCACCCGTCCATCAAGAGCATCCAGAGTTGTAAAGACTCCGGATCTCGCATCGCTGCCGTTTATCCCGCCAGACACCATCTGCGAACCAGTGGCTATGATGACCCACTCAGGCCTCTCTTCCAGCACCTTTTCGGCATCAGCTGCCACACCTCTGTGCAGATCCACTTTGAGAGACCTGAGAGCGTACTCCTCATAGCGTGTAATACCCTCAAACTCGGACCTGCCCGGTAAACGACTCTCCCACTTTATCCTTCCACCAATCTCCGCCTCCTTCTCAAAGAGCACAACCCGATGACCCTGTCTGGCGGCAATTTCAGCTGCTCTCATCCCGGCAGGTCCACCGCCAACGACCACCAACTTCCCGGGCTGCCGGGCTGACCGGGCCTGTTTTTCATGACCGTAGATCTCCTCAAAACCGGCAGCCGGGTTCACAACGCACATGACGGGCTTATCAGCCAGAAGGCGACTGAGACAGAAATTACAACCAATACAGGTCATGATACCTTCTTCTTCGCCGTTCTGAGCTTTTTCTGCCCAGAAAGGATCAGCGATCAACTGGCGCGTCATGCCGATCATATCGCAGGAGCCATCTGCCAGAGCAGCCTCCGCCTCTTCCGGACGGACAATCCGCCCATGACCGATCACCGGAACAGAAATGGCAGACTTCAGGCGCGCTACATCCGGCAGCAAAAAACCATGCTCAATTGGGGAGGGCGGGATCGTCATCCATATCGACTCCCAGGTGCCTGAATCACTGGATATGTAATCAGCGATCCCGGTAAACATCCTGGCAAACTCGATGGCATCGTCAACCCCCAGACCATCTGGAAGATACTCATTGATGTCAAGACGTATCCCCAGTGGTCTGTCCCCTATGGCCTCACGGATGGCTTGCAGCACCTCCAGCACGATGCGTGCCCGATTTTCGGCCGAACCACCATATTCGTCGTTCCGGTGATTGGAATGGGGTGAGAGGAACTGGCGAAGCACGCCGTCATGTGCCACCTTGATCTCAACGCCATCGAATCCGGCCTCTATTAGATTGGCTGCGGAAACACCAAACCCTGCCACGATCTCATGGATCTGCGAGACCGTCATCGTCCAGGGGATCTCACCAATGGTCATGTCAGGCTGTGCTGATGGTGCCCATAATGGGCGGTGGGTCTCAATGCTGCGCGACTGGTTGCCGTAATGGGTAAGCTGACCAAAGACCCGGGCCCCAAATTCGTGAACAGCATCGGTGATCGCTGTCAGGCCTGGAATGCTCCTTTTATCGAAAGCATGAACCATGTGGGCATAACTCCCGGAAGGATGCACGCCCATGCTCGGGACAACAACAAGACCAACGCCGCCCATGGCACGCTCACGGTAATAGAAGACCTGTTTGCGTGTGGGCATATGGTCTTCCCCACCAAAGGCAGGTTCATGTGGCAGCATCACGATGCGGTTGCGGATCTCCACATTTCGAATCGTGATGGGCAAAAAAAGGTGTGGATACTTTTTTGAAGCCATTTTTAACCCCATTTGTCAGATTGAGCGATATTGACCTGTAATCATATATATTCTTTATCCTTGATCCTGAGTTACCCACAATATCACAGGCGTGGTTCAGTTTTCCGGGGTCCTTCAGCTCCATCATCTACTGCCGCCCCCCCGGAGAGGAGCAGTCAGGGATGACACACCTCTTACCCACCGATGATTAACCTCAGACACCCAGACATATCAACAGGTTTACCTCCGCGCATGAGAGGCTATAAAACCAATATCTTCAGGCCATACGCTGGTTTGATGAAACTCTACCGGGAGGGACCGGGGGGCATGTACATCGCCACAGACCTGCAGATCGCCTGGTAAGGGGGCGGTTGGGTGAGGGCTTGCAAGATGGAAGAAGGATTCTCCAAAACCCTCATCGGACTGAAGCGATAAGATCTTAATGGCGACTGTTATGGCCTGGCCGTTTACAACAACAGTTCTGTGGCACTGGAGGAGGTGCGCCTGCAAGGGTGGTTGTTGAGTTCACCATATGGTGGATCCTGCCGCTGATCCTGATCGGGTTCACCATCGGTCTGCTGGTGAGCGTCTTCGGCGGCGGTGGCGGTTTCTTCTACGTGCCTCTCCTGACACTCATCTTTCAGGTGCCGACGCAGTACGCCGTCGCCACCTCCCTTGCCTCGATCATCCCGACCACCATCCTCGGTTCTCTCGGCCATTACCGCCAGGGCAACCTGGACGTCCCCCTGGGTTTGATCTTTGGCGTTGGGGGGATCATCGGTGCGTTCTTCGGCGCCTTTGCATCGGGCATGATTCCTCCGCCACTCATGGGAAAACTCTTCGGCATCTTCATGATCGTGCTGAGCATTCCAATGCTTTTCAGCGCCCGGAGGAGGGCGGGTGCCGGCACCGGCGAGAGCCCTGCGGCCTCACGCCCCCTCACGGCAGTGAGGGCGGTCGAGGGCACGGTCTTTGGCATCGTTTCCGGCGCCATGGCAGGACTCTTCGGGGTTAGCGGAACGCCGCCGGTCATCGCTGGACTGTACCTCATGGGGCTGCCTGCTGTAAAAGTGGTTGGAACATCCATATTCGTCCTCCTCTTCAACGCCGTTGCAGGTCTGACCGGCCACCTCGCGATCGGGCAGGTTCACTGGGGGCTCACCCTCTTCCTTGCGGCGGGGGCAGCTACAGGGGCGTATCTTGGACCGCGATACCTGAGCAGGATAAAGACACCCGGCCTGGAGAGGTTCTACGGCCGATTCTTCACCGTGCTGGTCATCGCCCTTGGAATCGTCATGATTCTGGAATGAGGGAGAACGGCCAGCGATCCGGATGAGCAAATGAGAGCGGATTTATGCGGATGCTCCAGCCAAAAAGAAAAGCGGCCCACCCCGATCCGGCCCGGCTCGCGTGCGCTGAATCTCATCTTACAGCAGGCAGGCAAAAATAAGCGTTCACCCACCTCACAGACTCCGTTTATTGCGGTCGCAGTCGCCTCATACCTCGAATGAAAAAGCACTTGCGACGGCACAGAGACGACTCCGTGAAAACACCTACCTCCGTTTTGTGGGCTGGAAGCAGATCGCGGCCAATGGACTCTAACTCCGGGATGCAGTAGAGGTTCTGGGCCGCGTTTTTCTGCAATTCCGAACTCTCTACCCCTACTGCAGGATCCTTGACCGGTATGTCCGCCCTCTCCTCAAGACCCACCGCCCTTAAGACCTCGGCGATCCTCTTTCTCCTCTCCTCCCGGGGCATGTGATACATGCATGCATGAAAATCCAGATTGTCCCTCCCCGTAAGCTGGACATCCAGACTCGGCTCCTCGAAGACCATGCCAAGGTTTGCCCTGACCTCATCCTTCTGGTCGAGAATACTGTATCCGTATATCCTGGCTGAACCTGAGTCGGGATTGAGCACCGTGGCTAGAAGTTTGAGTGTCGTCGTCTTCCCCGCACCGTTGGGGCCGAGCAGACCAAAACACTCCCCCTCCTCCACATCAAAGGATATGTTATCCACGGCTTTGATATGGCCAAAGCTCTTGCTCAATCCATCAACTTCAATTGTTTTCATCAAACGTCGTGATAACTTTGGCCCGGGAATATTAAAAAAGGTTGATTGACGGTAAATTTTGTGGCTGAATCTGAGCCCCGCCATTTTCTGTGTCTCGTATGGGGGACAATCCAATGGAATGCGGTCAACAGTTCACGAGAGGATCTCAACGGGGCTCAGATATGGGGATCACACCTCTGGATTTAACCGATAGTCAGGTCTATGCGGATCAACCTCAGGCGGGATAAAAGCCCCTTCCTGCTGCCGCATGGGGTGAAAAATGTTAATCAGGGAAACCCCCACAAGTTAAAGGTAGCCTTAAGATGATCACATTCCTCTCCGGCGGAACAGAAACGGCCGCTCTTATCCAGGGCTTCAGGCAGATAATGTACGATCGCGAGATTGCCGTGGTCGCAAACACCGCCGGAGATCTCCAGGTCTCCGGGGGCCATTTTGCACCCGACATTGATACCGCCATCTTCCTCTTCGCGGGCATCCTGGATACCGGTCGGTGGTGGGGGATCAAAGGAGACACCTATACCACCCACACATACCTCCCGAAGGTCGGTGGCGGCGAACCCTTCCCTATCGGTGACCGTGCCAGAGCCGTCCAGATCGCGCGGGCAGGGCTCCTCTCCAGGGGGCTTAGCCTGACGGAGGCGGTGGAGGCGCAGTGCCGTTCGCTCAGTATCGGGGCAGCGATCCTCCCGGTGACGGACGGGGATGCCGCCATCTTCATCGATACCGGCACCGGACTCCTGCCTCTCTCTGTTTACTGGATGACCGCTGACCCCGCAACAGAGGTCCGCGAGGTTCTCCGGGCCGCTCCGGAACCCCCGGCGGTCACGGAAGATGTGCGGGCGGTGATCGAGGCGAGTGATGCCGTCGTGATCGGGCCTGCCAGCCCCGTGAGGTGCATCCTCCCCATCCTGGACTGCGATGGTATGCGCGACCTCCTGGGCGATAAGTTTGTGGTCGCGGTCTCACCGTTTAGCGGGGACGCCTGCCCGAACCCGAAAGATGCCGCGCTGATGTACGCTGCCGGCGAGGCCGCGACAGCCCCGGCGGTCTCCCGGCTTTATGGGGATCTCGTAGATCTCTTCGTCCAGGACGTCAACGACCCCGACGAGGTGAAAGGGTCGCTCCGTCTTGAGACGCGCCTCCTGCACAGGCGGCAGGCGGAATCACTCGCCTGGGATATCATGGCGGTGATACGCCAGGCAATTTATTCATCCAATAATACTCTGTCTGTGTTGCGATAACCAGGCAACATGATACCAGGCGCAGGACGCGCCGTTGGACCTGTGGACTCGCTCCCGGTGGGGTGGGGGATGAAGCAGCAAGCCACGCCCGATAGGCGCGGGGTAGTTCACTGAGGTTGAAGTCCCCTGCACTTACCACCGGACCCTCTTCCTGCCCTTATTTCCGTTGGCGGGCAAGTGGAATGGCAAGACTCTCCCATGGAGACCCTGTCAGGGATGCAGATGAGGTTTCTGCCGGCCGACGGGAAAAACGAGAAAGAACCCGCTCTTCCCCGTCACTCACCGGAATGGCGTCTCTCGCAGATGGCCACCCTTCATCCGGCAGGTTTGGGAAAATTCATATACAGATCGGCCCGATACGCTAATTGGTCAATGATAACCTTTCTCTCGGGCGGGACAGGAACCCCAAAACTCCTCCGCGGGATGCGGGACCTGCTGGAAGAACGTGAGATTGCGGTCGTCGTCAACACGGCCGAGGATCTCTGGATCACAGGCAACCATCTCTCGCCCGACATCGATACGGTCATCTACCTGTTTGCGGGGATCCTGGATACGGGGCGGTGGTGGGGGATTCGCAACGACTCGTACATAACCCACGACCTACTCCGGACGAAGTTCGGTATCGACGAGTACATCGCCATCGGCGACCAGGATAGAAGCGTCCATGCCGCTCGCGGTGAGATGCTCCGAGGCGGCATGCGGTTGACGGAGATCACGCGGATCCTCTGCCACAGTCTGGGTGTGCAGGCAACCGTTCTCCCGATGACCGATTCCGTCGTGACGACCTATGTCAGCACGCCTCTCGGCGAGATGCATTTCCAGGAGTACTGGGTGAAGCACCGCGGCGAGGTGGAGATTGAGGGTGTTTACCGGAGATATAACGAAACACCTCTTGCCACACAGGAGGTTATGGATACGATCGATGCAAGCGATGCTGTGGTTATCGGTCCAGGCAACCCGGTCACGAGCATATCACCGATCCTCGAGTGCGCCGGGGTGCGGGAGGCGCTAAGCCGTCAATACGTCATCGCCGTCAGCCCGTTCATCGGAGATGCCCCCATAAGCGGGCCGGCGGCGGCGCTGATGCGCGCCTTCGGGAGGGAACCCTCATCGGCCGGGACCTACAGTCTCTACGAAGACTTCATGGATATCTTCATCCAGGACGTCCGCGACCCGGTCGAGATCGAGGGGGGGTTGCGCATGGACACGCTGATGTTCAATCGTGGGAAGAGCCTTGACCTCGCAAAGAACATCCTGAACCTGATATATGGGTGATCCCACGCCTCTTCACCCCCGAACAGCGACCGGTCGGATGAAAAGTCTCAGCCGGATCCACCTTACCGGCCCCGCTGCAGACAGCGCGCGGTTGGCGGCAAACTTCAGGAATAATACGGTGCTGAAACCACCACCCCCAAGACATCAGATCCTGACCCCCTGGCAGGATGAATGAACCTGCCAGGACAGAGGTTCGGGCATCCGTGGGGATGAACCGGCCGGTCTGGACCGCGTCATCTCCTTTCGCCTGGGGGGGTGTGATTCGTGGTTTTACGCGTTTATTTTCTTCATACGAGACTAAATTTCAGCCTTAAGCAGAAAAAGAACAGACATCCGCCGCATTTTTTGATTTGTGACGATTATAACCGAAAATATTAAAAAATTCAAACGATAAGAAGATCCCTGATGTTCGTTCCGAGCAAGTGTTTCTTTACAAAGGGTGTGGGAATCCACAAAGACAAACTGGCATCGTTTGAACTGGCACTCAGGCAGGCTGGTATCGAGAAGTACAACCTGGTCCACGTATCGAGTATCTTTCCCCCAAACTGTCGGCTGATCTCAAAAGAGGAGGGGTTGCGGGAGATCTCTCCTGGCAGCATCGTCTATGTTGTCATGGCTCGGAACGAGACCAATGAACCGAGCCGGCTGGTCTCCGCCGCCATAGGCCACGCGATGCCGAGGGAGAGCGATGCCTATGGCTACCTCTCCGAGCACCACGCCTTCGGTGAGACCGAAGAGGTCTCGGGTGAATATGCAGAAGACCTAGCAGCGACCATGCTCGCCACCACGCTCGGAATAGAGTTCGACCCCGACAAAGCGTGGCAGGAGCGGGAACAGATCTACAAGGCAAGTGGCCGGATCATAAGTACAACACATATCTGCCAGGCAGCGGAAGGGATTATGGACGGCCGCTGGACGACTGTCGTCGCCGCAGCGGTCTTCCTTTGAACCGTCTTCTTTTTAAGACAGACCGCCCGGATATTCTCTTTTTCCATTTCAATAAGCGCAAGACAAAATACCTTCCGGGGCCCACAGTGTACCCGGGTTTTTCAGATGCGACTACCAATACGTGCCGTAACCCC
This sequence comes from Methanoculleus receptaculi, assembly GCF_033472595.1. Classification (NCBI taxonomy): domain Archaea; kingdom Methanobacteriati; phylum Methanobacteriota; class Methanomicrobia; order Methanomicrobiales; family Methanomicrobiaceae; genus Methanoculleus; species Methanoculleus receptaculi. The sequence goes on from NZ_CP137642.1 coordinate 1,920,596, forward strand.
GGAGATAGAGTCTGCAGAGATCGTCGGCTGGGTGCATGAGGTCCGCGACCTCGGGGGTCTTTCGTTCTTCCTGATCCGTGACCGGACCGGTATCATTCAGGTGACCATGCCGAAGAAGAATGTCCCGGCGGAGATCCTTGAGGTCGCCAGGAGCGTCTCAAGAGAGTCTGTGGTCAGGGTAAGAGGCAGTGTTAAGGCAATCGATAAAGCACCGGGCGGGCGCGAGATAGTCCCCGATTATCTCGAGATCATCAACCTGGCAGAGACCCCGCTCCCGCTCGACGTCGTCGAGAAGGTTCCGGCTGACATGGACACGCGGCTCGACTCCAGGTTTCTTGACGCGAGGAAACCACGTGTCCGTGCCATCTTTTTCATCCGATCCGCCTTGACCTGCGCCGCGACAGAGTTCCTCGCCTCCAGAGGCTGCATCAACATCACCACCCCGAAGATCGTCGCTGCAGCCACCGAGGGAGGCACCGAACTCTTTCCGATCGCCTACTTTGAGAAAGAGGCGTTCTTAAACCAGAGCCCGCAACTTTACAAACAGATGCTGATGGCTGCAGGGTTCGAGGCGGTATTTGAGATCGGCCCAATCTTCCGCGCCGAAGAGCATAACACCGTCAGGCACCTTAATGAAGCCACGTCGCTCGATATCGAGGTCTCGTTTGCCGACCACAACGACGTCATGGGACTTCTCGAGGATCTGATTGTTCATATATATGGATCCGTCGCAAAGAACTGCGCAGATGACCTGGCGGAGATCGGGATCGATCTCGCAATCCCGGAAAGACCGTTCCCAAGGATACCATACCTGGAGGCGATAGAGATTGCAAACCGCAGCATCGAGGAGAAGATCTCCTTTGGCGACGACCTCACACCGGCAGCCGAACGAGCGATCGGCGAGAGTATGGGAGGTCATTACTTCATCGTTGACTGGCCAACCGATATTCGGCCCTACTACGCGATGCCATACCCGGATCGGCCGGCATTCTGCAAGGCGTTCGACCTGATGCACCCCCGCATGGAACTTGCCTCCGGCGCCCAGCGCATCCACGATCACGACCTTCTGGTGGAGCGGATCCGTGCAAAAGGGTTATCAACTGAGAGTTTCGAGTTCTACCTGAGGACGTTCCGATACGGTATGCCTCCGCATGCCGGCTGGGGGCTTGGCATCGAGCGTCTGGTGATGACGATGCTCGATCTGTCAAACATCCGTGAGGCGGTGCTCTTCCCGCGCGACCGGCACAGGCTGACACCATGAGGGTTATAAAGCCTGGAACTGACGGATCGATCTATCACTGCTGGTGCTGAGACGATGACCCTGACCGCAATGCATCTCCCGACTACAGTGGTCGGGAGCTATCCCGTGGTGAAAGGCTCGGGGCTTATGGCTTTTGTTGACCCGCTGAAACACGCGGTGGAGGTAGCGGTAGACGACCAGATCGCCGCCGGGATCGATATCATATCCGACGGTCAGGTCCGGGGGGACATGATCCATGCGTTCACATCTCACCTCCCGGGCATCCGTGGGGCGGCGGTCGTCGGAAAGGTGCAGCCGGCAAGGCAACCAATCACACTAGCCGACACGAAGTACGCCCTCTCCCGACACCCGAAAGTGAAAGGGATCCTCACAGGGCCAAGCACCCTCGCATACGGCCTCTCGATCGGGACCACGTTCTACCGCGACAGGGAGGAACTTATCCTGGATCTTGCGCAGGCGCTTGCAGCCGAGGCGGAGCACCTCCAGAACGCCGGTGTTGCGCTCATCCAGATTGACGAGCCCATCTTCTCCACCGGAGCGGCAAACCTCACCGTCGGCCGCGAGGCCGTGAACGCTATCGCCGGGAGGCTCCGGGTGCCGGTCTGTCTTCACGTCTGCGGGAACCTGGGGGATGTTATCGACGAGATCCTCCGGGTGAATGTTGAGATCTTCGATTTTGAGTTCTCAAACAACCCGCACAACCGTGAGATCATCTCTAAAAAAGACCTGCACGGCCGGATGATCGGCTACGGCTGTGTGGATTCGGCCGACCCCGGCATCGAGAGCGTCGAGACGATCCACAAGAGGATTGAGATGGGTATCGAGGTGTTCTCACCGGCGACAATGCTCATCGATCCCGACTGCGGTCTAAGGATGCAGACGCGTGAAGCGGCATCCGGAAAACTGAAGAATATGGTTGCTGCCGCGAGGCTTGCCCGGGCGGAACACCCGGGCTAAAAGACCCTGCTTGTCGTCGATAACTCGATACCCTCTGCCATGATGTTGTAGGGTATCACACGCCGCGGCACGTCCTCGTCCCTGAACTTCTCGATGGCAAGCGTCCGTTCGAACTCGTTGCCGTGGATCTCCTGGCGCAGGGTGATGAAGATGTCGGTGGCGCGCATGACCCGCGCCTCCTCAAAGGCGGTGTGGTGGTTTGCGTAGAGGAGGTAGACGATGCTTGACCCTTCGCCGATAAGGGCTCCGGTGTCTTCGACGACAAACCTTGTGACAGCCTCGATCCCGAGGGTGACGATCAGTGTGGATAACGAGTCCACGATGATTCTCTCCCCGCTCATCGCAGAAACCATCTCTTCAAGGCTCATACCCCGTGCATCGACCATCCCATCTCCCGGCAGGGCGTCAAGCATCAGATAGGCGCCTGTGCGCCCTCCTTCCTGCCAGAACTGCCGTGCAAGGAGTTCAAGACCGCTCAGCGGCGACCCGGAGATGACTATACGGGCGCCCGCAGGGAACCCGCCATCGAGCGCAAGGTCCAGACCTGCAATACCTGTAGAACGTTTGGTGCTGCCTGCCACATGGATGCCCCGGTTATATCCTTGAGAGGATCCTTTGCATTTATTGCCTTAATAACTGCACTCCTGCATACGAGCGTCCGCCCTGGATGCATGCATCACAGTAGTCTTCCTGGAGACGTTTGCGGAGCAGTTTCCAGCCGTTTACACGGGGGATCTCATCGACAAAGATGACACGGCGGGGGACCTTGTATCCCGCAAGACGCTCCCGGGCAAAGGCGATGATATCCTCGGGGGTAACCCCGTTTCCGGCGGGGATCACCACGGCTACCGGGACCTCGCCTCGGTGCTCGTCAGGACACCCGAAGACCGCAGCGTCGCGGACGCCGTGGTGCTGAAGAAGGACATCCTCCACCTCGGTCGGGTAGACCTTCCAGCCGGACATGACGATCATGTCCTTCTTGCGGTCGGTGAGATATAGCATCCCGTTCTCGTCCAGGTGGCCTATGTCGCCCGTCAGGAACCAGCCGTCGGGAAGAAAGACATCGGCGGTCTCCGCCGGCATCTGCCAGTAGCCAAGCGCCACAGCCGGTCCCCGGAGGGCTATCTCGCCATCCTCGCCGGCTCGAAGTTCTCGCGCGGAGTCGTTTGCATCGACTATCTTCACCTCCGAGAACCCGACCGGGGTACCGACGCTCCGGAACTCGTCGGCGGTCGCGTAGTGTTCAGGGCGGATGGCGGTTCCTGTACCGACGACGATCGTCTCAGAGAGGCCGTAAGCGTTGACGATCGGGATCCTGAAACGTTCGTGGAAGGGTTTCCATATAGCAGGTGTCAGAGGTCCGCCGCCGCTGATCATCGCCCTGACTGTGGTAAGCGCCTCCTCCGTCCCTGGCGGTGTCTGGAGGAGGGAGTGGATTACAGGGGGCATACCGGCGACGATCGTCGCACGGTATTTCCGGGCTAGTTCAATGTAGCGGTCGAGATCGAACCGTTCCATGACGATATAGGTTGCACCGGCCCGGAGGGCGGATATGCCCCAGCTGATCCCGACGTGCCCCATCGGGTATATCCCCAGGTAGGCGTCCCGGTCTGTGAGGCCGAGGACGTCCCGCTCGGCGTCCATTGCGGCGATCCAGTTGCCGTGGGTGAGCATGGCGCCTTTGGGTCTCCCCGTAGTCCCGGAGGTATACTGAATCTGGCAGAGGTCGTCAAATCGGCAGTTGACGGCGCGAAGTCCCGGTGGCGACACGAGGAGTTCAGACCAGGGGGTTGCAGCCCCCGCCTCCTCCCCACCGACCGCGATGATGTGCCGGAGTCCTGGCACATGCTCCCTGATGCGGCCGACAACTGCCATACCATCGACGTCGGTGATGACCGCAGCGGCGCCGGCGTCACGAAGAGCGTAGAGCAACTCGTTCTCCCGGTAGACCCGGTTCGTGGGGACTGCAACTGCACCGATGCGCCAGAGGGCCAGATAACTCAGCAGGTACTCGGTTGAGGTGTCGAGGTAGATACAGACCCGTTCCCCGGGGGTGATACCGAGGCCCTGGAACCCGCGCCCTACCCTGGAGACCAGATCAAGGAGTTCGGCGCGGGTGTAACCCTCCCCTGTTGAGGGGACGATGAGAGCAACCCTTGAGGGGCTGGAGGCGTTGGCGTCGAGGAATGTGGTGCAGTTCGGCATGAGAGAACTCCTTGTGACATGTATGCACTTCAGTGCATATAATTGTTCATGGTAGTGGCAGGACGAGTTGACCCCGGTTTTCGGAATTCGTCTGAGATCCAAAAGATCTTCGACATGGAGACTTAGATCCAGAAATCTTTCGGATCGGGGTTGTATCGGCCGAATAAGAGAGAATATCCCATGAAATCTAATTCAGCCGATCATACGGGGATAACCTCGCTCGATCATCTCGAGCCGGGATGCCGCTCCCGGATCATAGGCATCCGTGCCTTTGGTTCTCTCAGGAAGCGTATGCTTGCCATGGGCATGGTTCCGGGGGCCGAGGTGGACGTGATCCGGGCCGCACCTCTCGGTGACCCTGTAGAATACCGGGTGAAAGGCTACTGCCTCTCGCTGCGGCGTGCCGAAGCGGGTCTGGTCGAGGTCGCCCTGGAGGGGCAATGATGGAGAGCGTCTGCCCGCTGGTGTTCCTGGCTCCGGGAACTGTGGCGAGGGTCGCCGGGTTCAGGGCCGGCAAAGGGCTGCAGACCCGTCTCTTCGGGATGGGTTTCTGCCCGGATGTCCGGGTAAAGGTCGTCTCTGCGGATCGGGGTTTCAGTCATCGTCTCGGTTGGCGGTGCCCGTGGAGAAGAAGACCGGCCGGCTCAGCCGCAACGGGTATGATATCGAGGTAGTAGACCTCCCCGGAACCTACAGCCTTACGGCCTACTCTGCGGATGAGATCATCGCCAGGGATTTCATCCTCGAAGGAAATCCGGACGTCGTCGTCCAGGTCGTTGATGCGACAAACATGGAGCGGAACCTCTACCTGACGCTCCAGGTTGCCGAACTCGGGGTGCCGATGGTCATCGCCCTGAACCTGGTCGATCTTGCCAGGGCGCAGGGTGACGAGATAGACCATGAGAGGCTTTCTGCGTCCCTGGGGATCCCGATCTTCTACGACCCCGGGACCGGGAAGCCCGCGGTCCTCTGGGAGTCCTGGACACAGCCCCGGCCCAACCGTTACGACGGCCCGGTCGCCATCCTTGTAAGCCCATACACAATCCGGAACGGGCGCGATTGTCTCGTGGTACGGGACGAATGGGGCATTTGGCATCGAGTCGATCGGCCCGACGCTCCCTCTCGGGAGCATCGCTCGATGAAAGCGGCCGGATCCAGGTGGACAGCAACGCACCCCGCATCGGCGGGGTGGCGCCGACGGTGCGGGTGCCACTCGACAGGGATACTCTGGCGCGGGCGATGGCCGGGGAGGACGTCCACCTCGCTTACGCGGTTGACTGGCTCAAAGCTGAGGCAATGACCGGGAGCGCGGAGCACTCCCCCCTTCCCACGCAGAAAGCAACGGCAGCCTGGGTGGTCCCGCTCGCGGCGCTTGCGTTCATCGTGGTTCGGCACGGCCGGCGATGAGGGGATAGGAGGCCTTCTCCTTTTCCGGCTTCCGCTGGAACGGGACCGCTCACGCTACAAAAAGGAGTTTTCCGGGTGCCGGGACACCCCTATTGGTATTCGAGCGGCTGGGTCTCTTTCGGCAGCCCGCCCTTGAAGTGATGCTGGATCTTCTGGTAATACTCTCGCACCCGCTCGTTCATCGTCGCATGCACACTCTCCCGTGCCCGATCAAAGTGCGTCTGGCTCACTACCGTAGCGCCTTCCCGCATGGCAAGCATTGCCGCTTCCCGTGCGAGCGCCTCGAGATCTGAGCCGACAAAACCCTCGGTGTCGGCCGCCACCCTCATGACGAGGTGTGAACGCACCGGGTCATCGAGGGTTATCTTCTCGCGGGAGAAGAGTTCGACAATTTTCTTTCGCCGGAGATAAGGCTTGAGACCTTCTTTGCCGTCCGGCGTGATCGCAGCAAGGTGCTCCCTTATCTCATCGAGACTCACCTGCCGGTTTGCTCCGATAGCGAGAACCAGGTCTTCGAGATCGCTCTCGGAGAAACCTCCGGTCATCTCAACAAGTTCATGCATGGTCGAACCCTCGATCGGCATGTAACGGGTATGGATGCTGAGGATCTTCTCCCTGTCCTCCCGCCCTGGTTCGCCGATGTAGACGAGCCGGTCGAACCGCCCAGGTCGCAGCAGTGCCGGATCGACCATATCAGGGCGGTTTGTCGCCCCCATAACCACCACGCCCCGCAGTTCCTCGAGCCCATCGATCTCGGTGAGGATCTGGTTCAAAACGCTCTCCGTGACATGCGACTCGGTGCCGCCGCCACGGGCAGGAGTGAGGGCATCAAGTTCGTCAAAGAAGATTATGGACGGTGCCACCTGCCGGGCCTTCTTGAAGACCTCACGAACCGCCCGTTCGCTCTCGCCGACCCATTTGGAGAGGAGCTGGGGACCCTTTATCGGTACAAAGTTTGCCCCGCTCTCACTGGCGACTGCCTTTGCAATGAGGGTCTTTCCCGTCCCCGGTGGGCCGTAGAGGAGGACGCCCTTTGGAGGCTCTATACCCAGATTCTCAAACTGCTCCCGCCGGGTCAGGGGATACTCCACCGCCTCACGGACATCCCGTTTCGCCTCCTCCAGCCCGCCGACATCCTCCCAGGAGACGTGCGGGACCTCGAGGAGAATCTCCCGCATGGCGCTTGGCCCCACCTCGCGAAGGGCCTCACGGAAGTCCCTGGCCTGCACCTCCATCATCTCCAGGATCTCCACCGGGATCTCGTCTGTCTCCAGGTCGATCTCGGGGAGGTAGCGGCGCAACGCCTTTATAGCGGCCTCACGCGCCAGGGCGGCAAGGTCCGCCCCGACAAACCCATGAGTCTGCCTGGCGATCTCTTCGATCAGAACGTCATCTGCAAGCGGCATGCCGCGTGTGTGTATCTGGAGCACCTGGGATCGATCGTCTTCAGATGGCACACCGATCTCGATCTCGCGATCAAACCGCCCGGGGCGGCGGAGGGCGGGGTCGATGGCATCGATCCGGTTTGTGGCCCCTATCACCACGACCTGTCCCCGCTCTTCAAGCCCGTCCATCATCGTTAGGAGCTGGGCAACAACGCGCCGCTCAACCTCTCCGGTCACCTCCTCGCGCCGGGGGGCGATCGAGTCGAGTTCGTCGATAAAGATGATCGCAGGAGCATGCTGCCGTGCGTCCTCAAAGACCTCACGGAGCCTCTGCTCGCTCTCACCGTAATACTTCGAGATCACCTCGGGGCCTGCAATCGAGATGAAGTGTGCTCCGCTCTCGCTTGCAACAGCCTTTGCAATGAGGGTCTTTCCGGTGCCGGGCGGACCGTAGAGGAGGACGCCTTTTGGAGGCTCGATACCAAGCTTGCGAAAGATCTCCGGATGGCGCATAGGGAGCTCAATCGTCTCGCGAACGCGCTGCAACTCATCTTTCAGGCCGCCGATATCCTCGTAGCTGATCCTCCTGACACCCTCAAAACCGGCCGCAGGCTTCTCTGAGAACTCGATCTTTGTGTTCCTGGTGATTATCACGGCGTTCTCCGGCTCGACCACCACCGCCTTGAAAGCGACAATTTGAGGCTGCATGAATGGCAGCCCCACCTGGATAGGCACGGAATCATCCCTGACGACCGGGAAGTCGATCAGCCTGTTGACGACGCTGCCGTAGTTGATGGGGAGGTGCTTGGGGAGGTCTTCGGGAGGAGCAAGCACAACCCGTTTAGCCTCGATCTCCTCATCGAGTGTTCGCACCCTGACACGGTCGCCTATGCTCGCGCCGGCGTTTAACCGGGTGAAGTTATCGATCCTGACTTTGCCCTGGTGCCAGTCGTTCACCATGGCGCGCCAGACCTTCGCTACGGTGCGCCGTTTTCCTTCGATGGCGACAAGGTCTCCAGGGTTGAGCCGGAGGTGCAGCATGGTATCGGGGTCAAGCCGTGCCTTGCCTGCCCCCTGATCCTCCGGGTAAGCGCTATCTACCTTCAAGTATATCTCGGGCATTACCTCTAGTTCTTATATTTCGGGAATTTATAGGTACTGGAGTCGCATGAACGTAGTTCTCTTCGATCCGTTCAACGGAGCCGCAGGCGATATGGTAATCGGATCCCTCCTCGACCTCGGGGCCGATGAAGAGGCTGTCCGGACAGCCATGCGCTCCGTCGTCGGGGAGCCGACAATCGAACGGGTAGGCCGCTGTGGTATCCGGGCGGTGCAGGTGATGACGCATGCCACCGCGCAGCACCGCACCCTGGATGAGGTGCTCGACCGCCTGGCAGGGAGCGACGCCCCGAAAGAGGCGCTGGAGATGGCACGAAAAGTCTTTCTCCGGATACACCGGGCGGAGGAGAGCATCCACGGGGCGGGAGCGCATTTCCACGAGGTGGGTGCAGACGATGCCATAGCCGACGTGGTGGGGGCGTGCACCGCTCTACACAGCCTGGCCCCGGATGGCGTCGCTGTCCTGCCCCTGGCGCTCGGCCGCGGTTTTTCGGTTGGAGCTCACGGTATCTTCCCCATCCCCGCCCCGGCTACGGTGGCGATCCTTGCCGAATCTCGTCTGCAGATGGTTCCCGGGGGCGAAGAACGGGAACTCTGCACCCCAACGGGAGCCGCGCTCCTCTCCGAGTTCTCGACGATCCGGCCGGACGAACTGGGCCCGGCGAGTATCAGGGCGGTCGGCTATGGCGCGGGCAGCAGAAACCCGGCGGAAAGACCTAACGTCCTCCGGGCGATGCTCCTTGAAACGGAGGAAGATAACAGAGGGTCCGACCAGATCGATATACTGGAGACAAACGTGGACGACGTGACGGGGGAGATGCTCACCTACACCCTGGGCCGCCTGATGGAGGAGGGGGCACGGGATGCAACCGCCATACCCGTGTTGATGAAGAAAGGGCGCAGCGGCCATATCGTCAGGGTGATCTCCCCGCCGGCGGCCACAGACCATCTCACGGCGGTGATGGCACGGGAACTCGGGACACTCGGGATACGCTGCCTCCCGATGGTTCACCGTGCAGTTGCTGAACGGACGATCGAGAGCGTTAAGGTGAGGTTTGGGGGGCAGGAGTGGTGGATCGATGTGAAGTGCGGATGGTCGGAAGGCAGGATCACGTCCATAAAGGCGGAGTATGAGCAGGTGGCACGGTGCGCACGGGAGACGGGACTTCCTTTCAGGGAGATTGCCACAAGGGCGGAGGCAACCGCCCGCCGCCTCTTCATCGAGCAGGGTGTGCTCGACCCATGAAAACTGAGCGGGTCAGCACCGGGAACCAGGCCCTTGACGGCCTCCTCGGCGGCGGGCTGGAGCGTGGCGCCATCACCCAGATCTACGGCGAACCGGCAAGCGGGAAGAGCGTCTTCTGCCTGATGGCGACGGTGGCCACCCTTAAGGCAGGGAACTCGGTCGTCTACATCGACACCGAGGGGTTCTCGGTGGAGCGGTTTTCGCAGATCGCTGGCGGGGATGCAGGTGAACTCGCGGAACGGCTGTACCTCTTTGAACCGCTTGATTTCACCCAGCAGGGAGCGATGATCGCCGATACCGAGGCGCTGCTCAAGAAGGCCGGGAAGGCCCCGGTGGACCTGGTGGTGATGGACTCGGCGACCGCCCTCTACCGGATGGAGCTTGACCTTGGACGGGAGGCGTTGCGGAAACTCTCGCACCACATGATAAAACTCCTCGGGCTTGCAAGGAAGTACGAGATCCCCGTGCTGATCACAAACCAGATCTACATGGACGTGGAACGCGACCGTGTGGCCGGTCTTGGGGGGACGGCGCTTGAACACCTCTCGAAGGCCATAGTTCGGCTTGAAAGGAGAGAGAGTGTCCGGCGGGCGGTTCTTCTGAAACACCGGTCCCGACCGGAAGGACTCTCGTTCGATTTTGCTATCACCGGCGAGGGAATCAGAACGTTATAACGCCCGAAAAAACTGTCTCCGCCGGGCCTTCCATTGTAACAGTCTCACCAAACCGGATCACGAGCGGGCCGCCTCTCGTCTCCACCTGCACCGTATCCCCGACAAGGCCAAGACGACGGCCAACCGCCGCTGAGGCGGTGGCGCCGGTGCCGCAGCTCGCGGTCTCGCACTCAACGCCGCGCTCAAAAGTCCTGATCCGGATCTTATCGAACGCGACTTTCTCGGCAAAGTTGACGTTTGCACCCTCCGGGAATGTGGGGTGGTGCCGGATTGGTGGGGCGAAGATCTCGATCTCTACAGAGTCGATATCGTCGACAAAGATAACAGCGTGCGGAACACCGATGTTTGCGGCATAAACGGTAAACCCGCAGATCTCCTCACGGTAATCCCCTCTCCCCGTGGCGGGGATTGCGCTGCGCTCAAAAGCCGGTTCTGGCATGGAGATAGTCGCGCTGAACTCGTCATCCGCATAACCCATCCTCACCGGTACACCCCCGGCCCCGGTCTCTACTGTGCAGGGCTCTCTGACATAACCGGCGTCGTAGGCGTATTTTGCGAGACAGCGGATGCCGTTTCCGCACATGGCGGCCTCGCTCTTGTCGGGCTGAAAGAGTCTCATCCGGATATCCGCTTTATCAGACGGCTGGAGGTAGAGGACGCCGTCAGCACCGATGCCAAACCGGCGGTCGCAGTAGAGAGCTGCAAAAGTTCCTTTCATCTCTTCGGGGATTATCTCCTGATCGAATTCATCGATCAGGATGAAGTCGTTGCCGTTTCCATGCAGTTTGGTGAACGTGATCTCCATGGTGTACCCTCTTCTGTAATCATTTGGAGCAGCGGGTGATAAACCGTGTTGCCTGCTGGAATGCAACACCCAGAACCACGACAAAGAGAGGCCAGGGCCGAGATTCGAACCCGGGTCGAGGGATCCACAGTCCCTTAGGATAACCAGCTACCCCACCCTGGCAAAGTACTCATGATAGTTGGAAGTCGGGTTTGATTAAGGTATCCCTCCCCCTGTAGACGTCTTCCGCGCCTCTCGAACGGTAACTTCTTCCTCTCTCCACTCACCACCACAAGTTAATAGTGTCCATGCTCTATAACGTACCAGTATCAGGCATCTGTTGACGCCCAATTGTCAGCAGAACCAATCCAGATCCTGGCGTGGTTCTGGAGGGTTCGAGGTCAATGTCACAGGCTTTTCGGGTTAATTTGTCCACACAATATACTGCAGGTGATTATCATGGCTAACCAATCAGCGATCAGAACGCCCATCGTCTGCGTGATGGGGCACGTGGATCACGGCAAAACGTCCCTCCTTGACAGGATCCGGGGCTCATCCGTGGTATCCACCGAAGAAGGTGCAATTACGCAGCATATCGGCGCCACTCTCGTTCCAATCGATGCAATAATACGCATGAGCGGGGCGCTGAGCAGGGTCAACATCAACGTTCCGGGCCTCCTCTTCATAGATACCCCGGGGCATCATGCCTTCACCACGCTGCGTGCGCGCGGTGGAGCGCTCGCCGATATGGCGATCGTGGTCGTGGACATCAACGAGGGGTTCCGCCCTCAGACGATCGAGGCGCTCCAGATCCTTCGCAACTACAGGACGCCTTTTGTGATCGCGGCAAACAAGATCGACCGCATACACGGCTGGCGCGTCCATGAGGGGCAGCCATTTTTAAAGACGTTTGCACAACAGAACGAGCGTGTCCAGGGGGTGCTCGAGACACGGGTCTACGAACTTGTCGGCAAACTCTCCGACCTCGGTTTCAACTCCGAGCGTTTCGACCGGGTCTCGGACTTCGCGCGGAACATCTGCATCGTCCCCACAAGTGCCCTCACTGGCGAGGGTATTCCGGACATCCTGATGATGCTGATAGGGCTTGCCCAGCGCTACATGACCGGGAGCCTCAGGGTCACCGCCGATGGCCCCGGCGCCGGCACGGTGCTTGAGGTGACGGAAGAGCGCGGGCTCGGGATGACACTCGATGTTATCCTCTACGACGGCACGCTCAGGGTCGGAGACGATATCGTCGTCGCAGGAAACGACCAGATCGTCGAGACAAAAGTGCGTTCACTCTTAAAACCCCGGCCGATGAGCGATATACTGGTCGAAGAGCGGTTCGAGCGGGTCAGATCTGTCACCGCAGCGGCGGGTATAAAGGTCGCCGCCCCGAAGCTCGCCGATGTAATAGCGGGTTCCCCACTCCGTGTCGTCCGGGGCGGGAACCGGGACGAGGTGATCGAACAGGTCCGCCACGAGGTCCAGGATATCCAGGTGAAACTCTCGGATACAGGTGTCATCATACGGGCAGACACCATCGGGGCCCTTGAAGCTCTATCAAAAGAACTCGATAGCCACCAGATCCAGGTTATGCGGGCAGCCGTTGGCCCGGTCACCCGCCATGACGTCATTGAGGCCGGGACTATCAGGGATCCCCTCTACAGCGCGATCATAGCCTTCAGCACCCCGGTCCTGCCGGACGCGATCGACGCTCTGGCAGACACGTCGATGTCCCATGTCAGCATATTTGAGGGTGGGGTTATCTACCAGCTGATCGACGACTACATCGAGTGGCGGGAGGAGAAGAAACAGGAACTCGAACGGCAGAGGTTTGAGAAGGTGATCATGCCTGCCAGGATCCGGATCCTTCCAAATTGCATCTTCCGGCAGAGCAACCCGGCGGTGGTGGGTGTCCGTGTCCTCGGCGGGAAACTCCAGAGCGGGGTTGACCTTGTCCTGCCAGAGGGGAAGAAGGTGGGCCGGATCAAACAGATCCAGGAGAGGAACGAGACCATCCAGGAAGCTGAGGCGGGTAAAGAGGTGGCGATCTCGATCGATGGGCCAACAGTCGGCCGCCAGATCAATGTCGATGACGAACTCTACGTTGATATACCTGAACGGCATGTGAAGGTGATCGAGCGCGAGATGCTAGATAACCTGCGCCCTGACCTCCGCGAGACCCTGGAGGAGTTCACCGCTATCAAACGCCGGGAAAACCCTTTCTGGGGGAAGTGAAACCACTTCGTGAGTTTCAGCCCGCGCAGAGGTAGTCTTTTAATACCATATTCTCAAAGTGTATAGGTAGTTTTGAAGGAGTCGTCAAGATGGCAGAGTTCAAAATAGTTCTATCCGACCGGGAGACCGGGCGTTCATACAAGATCGATGCGACCGGTCCCGCCGCAGGGGCACTCATAGGCAGGCGCATAGGTGAGGAGATCGAGGGTGGTGTTCTCGGTTTTGCAGGCTACAGGATCCGGATCACCGGCGCCTCCGATCGAACAGGTATTCCCGCGCGCCGCGACCTTCCAGGGCCGGCACGCAGAAGGCTCCTCCTATCCAGGGGTGTCGGGTTCCACCCCGTGAGAGAGGGTGAGCGCCGGAGGAAATCAGTGCGCGGCAACGAGATCAGTGCTGATATCGTCCAGGTCAACGCCGTTGTGACACAGCGCGGTTCAAAGCCCCTGGATGAATACTTCAACCGTCCGGAAGCGGCAGCCGAGTAAACGAAATCCCTATTTTCTGGTCTACCGGCAGTATCCGGGCTCTTCTGAGAATATCAAGCAGCACGGCAGGGCCACGGCCCCATACATCATGGCGGTGTTATCCGTATTCCTGCGATGGTGGCAGGGAGTTGGCCATCCAGGCGATATCGCCTTCAGCGACGCCCCCGCTGCGGGACTCTCCGGAGAGCACCAGCCATGACCCCCATGAACTCTTCGGGACGGTTTAAGAACGCAACCAAACGGGGCTGCCCGACGAGATCGTAAAGCCCGCATCCTCTCCTGATCCCGATCTCCGGAACCTCAACCGGGTCGCAGCAGCGCACCGGCGGAGCGTCTGGATAGCGAGGGTTCTTCACCAGCGCCCCCCCTTCCATCTCGTAGTAGGCTGCACCACGCTTTTCAATGTAGGGGCCGTAATCGCTGGAAAAATCCGAGGAAACCAGGTTTGCCATAACGAGTTCCTCCCTCCCGGGGTTTATGGTCACGTGGCCGTAGCCTGGCGGGATCAGGACCTTCTCGCCGATGGAGGCCTCGATCATCACAACGTCATCGGCAGTGCATGTCTGGAGGAGGTAGTGTCCCCTGCCTTTGAGAACCTCGTAGACCTCAGGATAATACTCCCCTGCAGCGTTCCGGGGGTGGTAGTGCCCCTTCGTCTTGACATACTCCCCGCAGAGAACGCGAGCCGGGATGACGGTGATGTCGTAGCGGATATGGTGCTGCCGGAGCCACTCCCGGTCACTCCTGCTCCTGGCGAGATCCCGATACATAAAATAGAGGGGTTGATCAGAGGTGCAGTCGGGATCTGCAAGCACATCCCGCATATCCTCGATCGTCCTTACCTGCGGCTCCGGTATTGGTCCGTCCCAGCAGCCGTTCATCAGTGTTTCTTACGGTACACGAGTATATAATACCCTGCCCCGATGATAACAGCCAGAACGACGATGATGAAGATGGGGTTTGTGAAGAAAGCACCCTGTCTGCGCTCGAGCACAACCTCCACCTTTATGGTGTCGGATATCTTGCTGTTGTCGAGTGCATCGCGGTAACGGATCTCAGAATCGATCCCATACTCCTTCTCGGTGGCATCGGTATCGACGTTCACCTCAAACCGTGCCGTTGCAGTCTCGCCGGGAGCGAGGTCGCCGAGGTAAGCGGTGTCATCGCTGCTCGTGAATGGGTCGACAGCACTGATACGGGCCTGAGCGCTGTAGACCGGCGCCGCCCCGACGTTCTTATACACGACCTCGAGGACGCTCTTCTGACCCAGGTAGAGGGTTGTGGGCGGTGAGACCACCTCAAAGTCGATCTTGCCGCCGACCGGAAGCCCCACCGTCACCGCCTTTGATGTCACCGTCTCACCTTCGTAGTTCTCATAGGTTACCGCAACATCCAGTGGGTAGGACTGCTCTTCGGCGGTGTTGGCAACCGAGACCTTGAACTTCACGTCAACCGTTTCTCCCGGTTCAAACGTCCCTATGTAGGCGCTGCCGTCGGTGGGGATGAGGGGGCTTGTTCCGCTTCTCGCGATCTTTACGATGGCATTCTCGCCAATATCGTGCCCGACGTTCTTTATGGTCATGTAGACGTAGCCCTCGGTGCCGACGTTCAGCGATTCGGTGCGCACGTCAAGAACCTCGACCCTGAGGTCAGGGGTGACACGAACCTCTAGTGGCAGGGTCACGGTCTTCTCGATGTAGTTGTAGCGGAGTAAATCGGTGTAATCATCCATCGTCTCCATGTAGGTGTAGGTCACATCAAGCGGCAGCGTGTATGTGCCGGGTTTTGCCGAGTCCGCTACCTTCATGTTGAATGTGGCGATCACAGATGAACCGCCCCTGATGTCGCCCACAAACTGCGGGTCTGTCTTGACGGTGAACGGCGCATCTCCACTCTTCAGCGCCACGGTGGCCAGTTTTGCTGTGTTCGGCTGGTCATCTGGAGGCATCGACGGGACGGCGATCTTGACGGTATTCAGGCCGCTGTTGGATATGGTGACCGTGACCGCGGTCTCGTCCCCGGGTGCAAACTCGTTTGTGCCGGCGATCGATGCAGAGAGATCGGGGCTCCCGTAGAGGTACTTGACGCCCTGCGCCGAGCCGGGCGCAACGGCCAGGAGTGCCAGCAGGAGCACCAGGAGAGGTATGTAGTTCAAACGCATCTCTTCACCCTGTTGTTGTTATGTTAACAACAACATTTATTGCCAAACTGTATATATACATGATGGAATGACGGCTTCCCGGGAAGTTCCTGCCCCCCTGATCGAGTCGCTGAAATCCCTGGGTCTTACGAAGTACGAAGCCCTGGTTTATATAGGTCTTCTGAGGGTTGCGGACGCGACGGCAACGGAGGTTCACGAGATCTCCGGTGTGCCGCGCGCATCCGTCTACCCGGTTCTCGACCACCTTGTCCAGAAAGAACTGGTCATAGTCTCCCACACGATGCCAAAGCGCTTCGACGCTGTCCCCCCTGCGCAGGGTATCGAGAACCTTATGCGCAAGATCAGGAGCGATGCGGAGAGCGCACGGGAGGCCCTTGAGGTCTTCTACCGGGAAAAAGAACTGATAGACCGGGGTGCCCGGGAGCTGATCTGGACGATCTACGGCGAGGAGAATATCAAGACCCGGCTTGCGGATATCTTCCGCAGCGCGGAAAAAAGCGTGGAGGTGCTTGCGACCCGGCATCTCCTGCGCGAGACTCTCCTCCCCCTGCTTGAATCCCTTCCAGACGCGGTGGAGGTTGAGATCATCACCGCCCGCTGGGAGGGTGAGATGCCGCCGCGGTTCAGGCTCCGTCTCCTGCCTCTGGCAAGTTCTCCGGGGAAACTGCTGCCCTACGAGAGGTCAGGCGTCTTCCTGGTGGATGACGCCCGCGCGCTGGTCTGGGTGGGAGAGGTTGACGGCCAGCCGTCTGCTCTCTACTCGGAGTCGGGGGGGCTTCTCCTCTTTGTGCAGCGGCATATCAACACGGTCAAGGAATGGGCAATGACGGTGGTCAATAATCAGCCAGGTAACCCATCTTCTGTATATCGATCAACCCCTTGAGCGCCCGGGTCACCACAGGCTTTCCTGCTTCCCTGAGCGCCGCCATGGTGTTCGTGCCCCCGACGAATGCCACGCCCAGGTACTGCGGACTCACAGGGACACCGAGCAGCGGGAGATTTGGAGCGCCGAGATCCAGGATGCCGGAGAAACCGTATCCGGATAGTTCGTCGAGCACCGTCTCCAGGAGGTGCTCGGCCTCCATATGGCATTCCCGGATGTTTGCAAGGATGTTTCCAGTCCCGTGCCGCATTACATCCAGGATCGACGTTATCTCCTGGGATATCAGGACCTCCAGGGGATCGAGCGTGGTATCGCGGTAGAGGATCATGCTTGTGAACCGGCGGGGTGTCCTCCCTTCGATCTCGACTGTCCCGCCCCCGATGGGGTTGAGCGGAATCCCCCGCTGGATGAGGAGGGCATCAAAGGTGATGCTGCAGATCGTGCATATGGCGTTTCGACCTTCAGCCACGGTGTAGCCGTCAACCTGCTCTCCCGGACCGGCGATGAGCAGCCTGTCGCTGATGGTGATGCCCTGCCGGTGCGCCTCCTTCATGATGGAGATTGTGAACTCGAGGTCTCGGCTCTCGATAACCGAGAGGTTGTAGATCACCTTCCCCGCATTCTCCTCCGGGCGGTAGGTTACCTTGAACGCGTATTCCTCGATGCTGTGGTTGGTAAACTTCAGGGGAGCATGCATTACCAGACTTCTGCCGCAGCAGGGGAAAAAGGGTTGCCTTCAGGATCAGGTGAACCTCATTCGGGCTGCAGGCTTCTTTTCGGCCCTCGATCCGATTCATCACCTCACGGCAGCCAGGCTGCATTCTGGGAGTTCGCCGTCAACGTTGAGGAGGACGATGCTCTCAACTCCCTGCAGGTTTTCGAGATTGGCCATCGGCCCTTCACGTACCGCTGTCGTTATCTCTGCACCCCCGCCCTCACCTTCGAGGCCGTCAAACCAGTTTGATCATGGTTTGATGCTCAATAATCACCGCGCTGAAACATCTTTTGTTACTGAGCAACCGCCACTGAGAGGGGGGCGAGCAGTCTGTGGCGATTGACCCGATGGCCGTGTCCATGGATGGATATGGGATTTCAAGGGATTACCAGGTGAGACCGTGAAGAGAGGGTCTCCTCACGGATACTGTATCTATGGAGAACCGCCACGCGGGGAGGGGGAAGGCGGAGACGGGGCTCCCCCTCCCCTGTCTCTATGTACCCTGGAACGGCGTATTCTTCTTCAAGACGCCCCCGCCTCCCGGCCGCTCCGGAGCCGGATGGGAGGGGGGCACGGCGGTGCCGCCCGGGACTCCGTCCATGGTGAGGTTTATCAAACCGGGGAAGTATTGGTTTGATGGCCTCGCCTTTCCCCGGGGGCCTACAAAAGGAAAAGTTGTTCTACCACCCTGTAATATCAGTTAGATGAATGGATAGTGGGACCCGGGAAAAAGCTCGGAACATGTTGAAGTGGATCCTTGCCGCGGCATCTTACGATGTCGAAGAGGTAGGCGACCCGCTGGACCTCTCAGCGGTCGGGAGTGAGGACGCTCTTGTTGTGCTCTGCTCCAACGACCCTGAGACGATCGAGAGTTTTGATTCTATGACATACCGCCTGCGCATAGGCGATGAGGACTGGGTCTGCAGGAAACTGCTCTTTACGCTGAATCCAGAGGTGCGGACGGACGACTGCATCCAGTGGGGCCCGAATGAGTTTGTCCGGCAGGCCGGCAGAGCCGCTCTGGCGGAGGTTCTCGGGCAACACCTGATCCTGGACATTCCATCGACAGACCGCGAGACGCCGAGGAATCAGGTCGAGGCCACACTCCTGGTGGATCAGGAACTGGAAGAGGATCCGGAGATCCCACATCTGCCGATTAAGGTCCCGGAGAAGCGCGCCTGTAAAATCGCAGGGATACAGGGGACGGCGAAATGCCGGTTCATCCCATACTGGAGTTACAACTACGTGAGCAGGGGCGAGCGCGAGGTCAAGAACCGGGCGATCTCCTTTGATGCTGAGGGAGGGGGCGCGATCAACGCCATCAACGGCCTGAAGATGGAGATCGACCCAGGCGAGATCGAGCGTGGTCAAATCCCAGCTGGCTCCGAGATCGTGCCTCCCCGCCTCATGCGTGAGGATGTTGAGGAGGAGATCGTGCAGGAGGTCACCGAACTCCTGACCCAGCGAATCCGGTTCCGCTACGAGAAAGGAGATACCATCTTTTACGAGGAGAAGACTCTCAAACCGGACCGTAACAATATCAGGGTCGAACTTGAGACAGTCTACGTGCCTGTCTGGCAGGTCAGGGGCGGGAGTAAGATCGTTGAGGTCAATGCGTTCAGCGGCGAGATCCTCTCTATGCCGATGGACGAGGGAGTTGAACTTCTGTAGGTAAACCATGATCATCGTCATCGGTGGAGGGCCTGCAGGCAGGCTCGGTGCGATGCACCTTGCGCAGGCTGGCAGGGAGGTCCGGCTTGTCGAGCAGCGCAAGATCGGAGGGCAGTGTCTCCACGACCGGTGCATGACGATCTGCGCGTTAAACGACGTGGCACGACTTATAGAGCAGACCAGGATACAGAAGGATCTCGGGATCCTTGACTGCGTTCCGACCATCTCCTACCCCATGATCTGGAGACGGATGCGCGAGGTTCAGGAGAGACTCTCCTCCGTCCTCGACGCCGAGACGCGGGAGGCGGGGGTCGAGATCGTATATGGGGCTGAAAGTCGGCTTGAGGGGGGCCGGGTCTTCATCGACGATGAAGAGGTCAGGGCGGAGGCCGTCCTGGCGGCGACGGGGTCGCGGGCGGCGATCCCCGACATTCCGGGCACCGATCTCCCGGGGGTATACACCTATCAGACGCTTCCCGCAATGTCAGACCTCCCCCGCCGCATGGCGGTGATAGGCGGCGGAGTGGTCGCAGCTGAGTTTGCCTACATATTCAATGCCTTCGGAGTTGAGGTCGAGGTGATCGCCCGTCATGGACTGCTCAAGGATCTAGATCCCAGGATGCGGTCTGCAGCGCTGCGCGACCTTGCCGGCGTCGGGATTCGGGAGCAGACCACTGTGGCGAGCATCGAGGGGGGCGGACGCGTCCGCTCGATCATACTTGCTAACGGCGAAGAGGTCGAGGCCGGGGCAGTCCTGCTGGCGACGGGTCTTGTACCCCGTTCGGAGTCGCTCCAGGGTCTTTTGAAGCGGCCGGACGGCGCGGTCATCGTGGATCAGAGGATGCAAACGAGCGTTGAGAATGTATATGCCGCAGGTGACGTCATAGGTCCGCCATACCTCACACCCGTCGCCCGCCGGGAGGGGCTGGTTGCGGCCGAGAACATCCTTGGTCACGAGGCTGTAATGGATTACAGATGCATCCCGCAGGCAATATCTCTCCGCTACGACCTCGCTTTCGCCTCGACCGACGGAGATGATGGATCGCTCACCCTATCTGCTCCGGCGCCGTCCGGGTCGGGCTCATTCTGGGATGTGGCAACCGGATGGACAGGACTTGCACGTATCCAGGTTGATCCTGAGAGCGGCAGGCTCGTCGGGGCGGCAGCCGCCGTTCCCGGGGCATCGTCCCTCTTCTCGTATCTAGCCCATCTGATGAAGCAGGGCATCACGGTGGCCGATTTTGCCGATATCATCGAGGTACATCCCTCGACCGACGGGATCTACTGGCTTGCCCGATACGCCGGGGATATACTGCAACAGAAGAAGAGGTGAGTTTGAGGGGGTCTTCTAGGCCTGCCGGAGCATCCGCCCGAATTTCGGGATGAAATCGTTTTTCCGGGACATGACACCCTCGAGCCTGAGGGGTTGGTCGCGCAGTCCCAGTCTGGAGAGACAGCCATCATCGCCGGCGGCAAAGAGATCGCTTGCGTTCTCAAAGATGTTTGTAAAAAGGGCGAAGAAGCAGTCGACTCCAAACGCCGTTCTCAGGCGCTCAAGTTCAGCACGGATCTCATCTGCATGGTTCTGTGAGAAATCGAAGGATGATGTCATCACCTGCGAGACCATGACGCTCTTCCCGAAGAGGTTGTAGCGCTTCATGTCCCGCGTGAGGAGTTCATCTTTCGGGAGTGAGTTGAGATCCATACCCTTCTTGATAAGTTCAGCGCCGAAAACGGCAGGATCAACCCCTGCGATCTCCGCAAGGTAGTCAGCTGCTCTTATATCCGCAGGGGTTGTGGTTGAGAGCCTCATCACCATTGTGTCCGAGAGGATTCCTGCAAGCAGGACACCGGCGGTTGACGGTGTGGGCTCCAATCCAGCCTCGATAAACTTGTTCGTGATGATGGTCGAGATCGACCCCACCGGATCGTTGAGGAACTTCACTGGCTTTAAGGTGGAGATCGCACCGAGACGGTGGTGATCTATGATCTCAAGGATGTCCGCCTTCTCAATCCCATCTACGGCCTGGGAATACTCGTTGTGGTCGAGCAGGATCACCGACTTCTGGACATCCTGCATCAACGTCGTCCGCGACACGAGTCCTATGTGCTCTCCATCTTCCCCCACGACACAGGCCGTCCTGAACTTGGAGTTCGAGACGACATCCTTTGCGTAATCAAGTGAGTCTTCAAGCCGCACCGTGGGAACGTCAGTCTCCATGATCATGCGCGCGGGAAGCGAGAGGCTGATCATCTTGCCGACGCTGAAAGCGTCAAGCGTTGTCGCGAAGACTGATGTCCCCCGCGACCTGGCGGCCTCAATAACCCGTTCACCCACCGGCGCCCCTTCGGCGATTATGAGCGCGGCAACCCCTGCCGATATCAGCGCAAGCTGGGCGGGCTCGTTGTCCCCGACGATCGCGATATCGTCTGGAGTCATCCGGGAGAGGGTGACGTGCAGGGCGTCGATGACGGTGTAGACCCGGCCTTCCCCGAGCATCTCGCGCGCCTGGACGACCACCCGCGCATCCAGGATACGTGCGATGGTCTCAAGCGGCATCGGGATCAGTGAGAGTTGTTCTTTCGGGTTCTTCCGGACGTAGGCCCGTGCAAGACCATACTCGCTGACCAGACCGACCAGTCTTCCTATATCGTCCGTGATCGGCATGTTGCGCATATCGTAAGTATCCATCATGGCAGCCACATCGATCGCCGGGAGATCCTGGCGGGCGCACCGGGTATCGAGCGGGATGTCCGAGACGGTGGGCTCGACGCTTGCTATGTAGACTGGCGGCTCAACGTTGAACGTCTCGAGAGCAAACCGCGCTTCCGGCCCCACCTCCCCGCAACGGGCGGGGATGTACTTCCCCGGTTCAGTGTGGTTGAGTAACTCCGCGTAACCGATGACGCTACAGATGCTGTCGGTGTCGGGCTGCTTGTGACCGATGATGTAGATCTTATTCTGTCCCATACTCCCCTCGGATCCCCGGGCCAGCCGGAGAACGATTGTCTCTTAGAGGTATCAACCTCTGCCATCAAATCTTTTGTCCAGGGGGTGCCTCTTCCAGGGGGCACATCCTGAGATCTTCAGGTCAACGACCAGGATACAATCTCTCCGCCTTCTGCCGGTAGTATATGCGCGGGGAGCATAAAACCATCTCCCGTCAAAGTCTCTTCTGTCAATCCCCTACCACAGATGCGGGCAGGCGGTGTGTGGCGATTGCGCACCCGCCGGCAGATCCATCCCCGAAGAAGTCAACCAAACCAGTGTAAAGCCTGATGCCACTGGTTTGAGAGCTTCCATCTGCAACAGGGGTCATGCGTAATTTCATAGTCCAGGAGAGCCGAAACTCTTATGAGCACGTCCTTGGCGGTCGACGCCCGAAACGGATGTGCTCCGACCCTCATTCGGCCCTCAATACGATAACAATACCCAGGCTGTGTGGAACAGATGTTACAGATGATTTCGTGGCTTGACGGAAATTTCAGGTCGCTTCAACCAACGCGTGCGACCATCATGAGAGCGCTGCGCCACCTGCGCCCTGCAGATCGAAAGAACCTCTTCTCCAGCGACATCCCCCAGATGCGGACTGCCGAAGGCCGCTGGTTTGAGGCGATTGTCTATGAGATGTTCCTGGAACTGTCGGTGCAGACCGACCTGATCCAGGCCGTTGTGGCGCGGGGGGCTGATGGACCCACAAAAGTCAGGCGCGCGCAACTCGGCCAGAACGGACTGTTCTACTCGAACATCGGGGACATCAAGGTCCGCGGCAACGGCCAGGATCTCGCCGAGGTGGACCTCGTGCTACTGGACCATACGGGATCGTTGACATTCGGGGAGATAGTCACCTCACCTGCCGACTTAAAAGAACTTGAGGAGGAGATCCACTACAAAAAGCACCTCTTCGGATACCTCTACGGGCAGCCGATCGTGCCGTTTCTTCTCATATCCTCTGTCGATATCTCCAAAACGGCTGTCGTCCGTCGTCTCCTGAAAGAGCCGGACAACGTCATCCTAACGACGCCGACCTGCGAGGAGTTGAAGACCCTGATCCGACAGAGTGACCTGAAACGCAGCCCGGTACGGCGAGTCCGGCACGACAAGTTGATCTCCATCAGTGATATTCCTCCCCGCCGTCCGTTTGATTACAAGAGACTGCATGATGAACGGTTGCAGAACATCATAGCGACGGTCACATCAGAGAGCGGTGCGCGGGAACTCGGTAGACCCGACGAAATCCCGCCGATCGTGAAGAAGGTCATCTTCGGGGGGCTCTATCCCTCCGCTGTCCGGATGCTCGACACCCGATACCCCATCCAGATCAGGGGAGAGACCTACGACCCTGATATGATCCAGAAAAGGTTCTCAAAGGTTGTCCTCGCGGTGAACATCCCGGAGTACCGGCCGATCATCTACCTGCGGACAAGGAGCAAGAGGGAGTACCTCAAGATGGTGCCAAGCAAGACCGGCGGATTTAGATTCGAGAGTCGGCGGACACCCCACATGGCGGGATTCTTCCTCTGGCTCGAGTCAATCCAGCCCTCGGTCGGGGCCGAACTGACGCGGGACCTCCTGGATGCGTTCCCTGCGGTTTCTGCTCCTGAAACGGTGGAGGTTGTCGAAAGGGGCATGCTGTGAGAGAGGGTAGGCGTGAACCGCCGGTTACCCGAAGAGGGTGAGTCTTTGACTCTATGGCGCCTGCGGGAACGGTCAGGGGCCGGTCACTTACAGCACAACTGGAGGTCGTCAAACCATGGGTATCCCGGCTTGATGGGCTCTGATTGGAAGATACTTCGAATGCATTATTTTTTGCCCTGACCGACCAGACCTTCTTTTCAGGCCAGGTTGAGATGCCCGATATCCAGATCGAACTTATCCAGGCCCTCCAGACGGGGGCGGCATGGCTTGAGGCTCCGATGAAGGTCTTCTCCCTCTTCGGACACCCGGGGTTCTTCCTTATCGTCATCCTCTTCCTCTACTGGTGCCGGAACCCCCGTCTCGGACTCCGTCTTGCGCTCCTCATGGGGGTAACCGTCGGGCTCAACCTGGCGCTCAAGGCCGCGTTCCATCTCCCCCGCCCATACTGGGTCGGCCAGGGTGTTCTGGCGCTCGAAAACAGCCCGTCGTTTGGGTTTCCATCGGCGCACG
Organism: Methanoculleus receptaculi; assembly: GCF_033472595.1. NCBI lineage: Archaea > Methanobacteriati > Methanobacteriota > Methanomicrobia > Methanomicrobiales > Methanomicrobiaceae > Methanoculleus > Methanoculleus receptaculi. The sequence continues at coordinate 1,944,942 of NZ_CP137642.1, forward strand.
CCCAGTGCTCGGCAACGTTCTGGGGGCTGATCGCCATTGACAGGCGGCGCAGATGGTTCTCAATCTTCGCCGTCGCCATGGTGGTTCTCATCGGCGTATCACGACTATATCTTGGCGTCCATTTCCCCGCCGACGTTCTCGCAGGCTGGGCGATCGGCGCCGCCGTCCTCCTCGGCTTCCTTGTTCTGGAGGGGGCCGTTGGCCGCCGGGTTGGCGCCATGCCGCTGCACCGGCAGGTGTTCGCCGCATTTGCGGGCTCGCTTGCCCTGCTGGCAGCCTCTCTTCTCGCCATAATGGCTGCCGGGGACTGGCAGGTTCCTCTTGCCTGGGCGACGGCGGCGCTTGAGAACTCAGGGGTGCCGATACATCCACTCTCACTGCATGAAGCCGTGATGACATCCGGGCTCTTCTTCGGGTTTGCGGCAGGTGCAGCGGGGTTGAGCTGTCAGGAGAGGACGCCAGACAGAGGGAGTGGTTCGACCTGCCTCTTTCGCTTCATCGCGGGTCTCGCGGTGGCCGGGGCGATCTGGTATGGGTTCGGGATCCTCATTCCGCATGACGCTCTGCCTGCAACCTACTTCCAGGCAACCGTTGCCGCTGCCTGGGTATCCTGCGGTGCCCCGATTCTCTTTACCCGCCCAAAACCGGGCGCAAATGACCGGAAAAGAAAGGCTTGAGACGTTCCCGGGTCTCCATGGGTCGGATGAAGGGTGTTCCACGTCCCATAAGGTTTTTTCAGATCCTTTTTATCCCCCGCACACCATCTATCATCCATGCTTCTTGAGGGGATGACACTGGGCTGGATCATGATCGTGCTCGGGGCGGTGCTGCTCCTGATTGAGGTCTCCCAGCCGGGGTTCTTCCTCGCCGTCCCTGCAACTGTCCTCTTCATCCTGGGGGTTCTTCTCCTGCTCGGAGTGGATATCCTGACCTCTCCATGGGGGCTGGTCATCGGGATAATTGCGGCGATCCTTGCAGCTATTGTCACCATCTGGCTTTATGGCCGTATCACCCCGGCCGGAAAACCTCCGACAACGCTCTCTCGCGACTCGCTTGTCGGTCTTGAAGGGGTGGTGGTCAGGGAGGTCGATGACGAGACGCTCGCCGGGAAGGTGCAGATAGGAAGCATGGAGTGGAGTGCGCGTTCAGAATCCGGTCGTATCCCGGCGGGGCAAAGGGTTGTTGTTCTCCGGGCCGAGGGCGTGCATATCGTTGTGAAGGAGGTGGCCTGAGGTGGCATTGCTAGAGAGCGCCCCCTGGACGGGGCTGATCACCATATTCCTGATCATCGTCATCGTCATCATTTTTGCCAGCGGTGTGGTGATAGTGCAGCCTTACGAGCAGGGTCTCCAGATTCGTCTGGGGCAGTACATAGGGAGACTGAACCCGGGGTTCAGGTGGGTTGTGCCGCTGATCACGACGGTCAGGAAACTCGATCTCCGGACAGAGGTGATGGACGTCCCGCGGCAGGAGGTGATCACAAAGGACAACTCCCCGACAAACGTGGACGCGATCGTCTATGTCCGGGTGATCGACCCCGAAAAGGCCTTCTTCGAGGTGATGAACTACCGCTCTGCGACGGTGGCGCTGGCGCAGACAAGCCTGCGCGGGATCATAGGCGACATGGAACTCGACGAGGTCCTCTACAACCGTGATATCATCAACGCACGTCTCCGGGACATCCTTGACCGGGAGACGGACGCCTGGGGTGTCAAGGTCGAGCGGGTTGAGATCAAGGAGGTCGACCCGGTCGGACCGGTCAAGCAGGCGATGACCGAGCAGACCGCGGCCGAGCGTGAACGCCGGGCCGCGATCCTCCGTGCAGACGGAGAGAAGCGGGCGGCGATCCTTCGGGCGGAAGGCAATCGGCAGAGCATCATCCTCGAGGCTGAGGGCGAGCGGCAGAGCAAGATCCTGCGGGCCGAGGGCGAACGCCTCTCCAGGATCCTGCAGGCGCAGGGCGAGGCGCAGGGGCTGCGCATCCTATCGGTAGGCGCCAGGCCGCTTGACAAACGGGCGATCACGGTGCTCTCGCTCGATGCCCTCAAACAGATGGCTGATGGTCAGGCGACAAAGATAATCTTCCCATTTGAGTTGTCGAGCGTCGTCAAACAGGCCGCGGATTACCTTGGCGCAACGGCCGAGGCGCCCGAAGTTCCGGAAGGAGGAGACCTGCCCCCGGAGGATATCCTCGGGGAGATCCCGGGACGGGACGTGGTCAGAACTGCGGAGGAGGCGGTAAAGAGCATCGAGACCGATATCGACGTGGAGATGCAGAAGAAGTCGGGAGACCTGATCGGTCGGGGGGAGAGAGAGGATCAGTAAGACCTGACCTCCTGCCCTGGCTCTTTTTTCTCCATGGCAATCACATTTTGAGGCCATCAAACCGGTTTACAGGCGCTGCCCTGGTATGGATGATCCTCACCAGATGGCAGATAACAGCAGGGGTCTGTATTGCCGCAGCCCCTGCCAACCCATCCGGCGGGATCGCGGCCCTTCGTGAAGCCAGCCTTGAGGGTCAGGAGAGGGGACGGTCGGTGATACGGGGGAGAGAGAGCGTCGCGGTTACAGCCAGGGGCGGGGGGGCATCCTACCCCATCGCCAGCACCGAGCGCACCGCAGCGCCGATCAGCGGCATCGTGATGAGTAGGATCAGCATCACCGTGACGAACCCGCTGATCGAGGCGACAACACGTTGAGCGTACTGCTGGGACCAGCCCAGACGCTCGAAGAGCCGCTCGACCCCCTCCTTCATCATGTAACCGCCGTCGAGCGGGACGATCGGTATGGCGTTGAACATCCCGACAAGCAGGTTGAACCAGCCTGTCCAGAAGAGGAGGTGGACCAGCCCCCAGAAGAGGGGGAACGGTTCCTCCCAGGCCATCCGTTCGGGGGTGTCTGCAAGCAGGATGGCAAGCTGCATCGTGTTGCCCTGGATGAAAGCGTCGATCGGGACTATAGTCAGGTAGAGAGGTGCAAGCAGCCCGAGATCCGCGATCATGTCAAGACGCTCTTTCACTGCAGGAGCACTGTAGTAGTAGACCCCCATGAACCCGGAGTCCCGGTCATCACCGAGCACCTCCGGCCATTCAGCCAGGGTGAGGGTGCAGGTGCTCTCAACCCCGTCTTTTACGGCCGTCAGGGTAACGGTATCCCCCGGCCGCGTTCCCTCCATGATCGCGGCTATCTCTTCCTGGGTCTTCACGGGGATGCCGTTTATCTCCGTGATGACCGAGTAGCCCTGGATCCCGGCCTCTGCCGCAGGGTAGTCCTGGTAGACCCCCTGCACCAGGGGTATCGGGAGCGGTGTCGCCATCCCGATGAGAAGGAACATCACTGCAAAGCAGAGAAGGCCGAAGACTATGTTATTCGTGATCCCGGCGCCGAACATCCGGATCTTGGGCATCCCCCGGGCTCTCTCAACATCCTCCTCGTCGGGCTCGACAAACGCCCCTATCGGGACGACGGCTATGAGGAGACCCATGCTCCGCACCCGCATATCCTCGATCCGGGCAAGGATCGCATGCCCGAACTCATGGATGACGATCGTGAGGAGGAGACCCAGGATGACGGCCGCTGTGATCGGGATCGCCTGGTTGAGACCGGGTATCGCAAGGAGGTTGCGGGGGTCGTAGATCCCTGTAGGTTCAGGGGTATGCACCAGGTACTGAGGGACGGTGAGGATGAGGGCAAGCGTCATGAAGACCGAGACCACGACAACCATCACGACACCCAGGGTGGCGTAGGCCCTGAGCGGTGCCGCAAACTTCCGGAACCAGTCGAAGAACTCGACCCTCTCGGTCTTGATGGCCAGGATCGGGCCAAAGAACATGACGTGCTCCTTGAATAGCCCCCGCTTCCGGATGTAGAGGGCTATCGCCAGGTATGCCACAACGATGAGCAGGAGCATCTGGATCCAGGTCATCACTCAAGGGTTGTGGCGCGCGAGGCATAAATCCTTCCAGGTCACGAAAAGTCCAGGATCGTTCTCTGGGAGAGGTTTGCGACTGTCTTCCATGTCCTGCGGGCGCAGGGCGGCGGGGTCCCGTGATCACGGATGTAGCCGCGGAGAAACTCGACGGTTGCGGGGTCTGAGGGGTAGCCGCTCCCGATTTTCCCGTACCGCTCCTCAAGCTCCTCTATTGCGCGGTCACGGGTGACCTTTGCGACTATGCTGGCCGCGCCGACTATGATGCAACGGGCATCCGCCCGGTGTTCGGCGACGACATCACAGGGGAAGTCCAGGAGCGCGGCCACCGTCCGCCCGTATCGGTCAGCGTTGACATCACAGGCATCCACGTAGGCGCAATCCGGGCGGAGCCTCCGTATAACATCGGCATGGAGTTCGGCCACGCATGTGTTCATGCTCATCCGGCTCCGGGCCTCATCGATACCGGGGGCATCGATACTGACGATGGCAATCGAGAATTGCCGGGTCAGGAGATCATACAGCGCCTCACGCTGCCGGGGCCGGAGGGCCTTGGAATCCCGGATGGGGAGGTCTGCAAGGTCCTCGACTCGCTGACATCCCACGGCCGCGACCACCATCGGCCCGAGAACCGAACCTTTTCCCGCTTCATCAACCCCGCAGATCACGCATTCTGGTTTATTCGCAAGGTATTTCAATGCTGAGGGTTGAATCCAGATGGATGTATACGATCATCGTCGGCCTGGGTGGCATCGGCCGGAGCCTGACCGCGATCGCTGTCAACGCCGGTGATTCGGTGGTGGTGATCGACCAGAACGAAGAACGTGCAAGCGATGTCCTGGAACACTACGATGTCCTTGCGATCATCGGGAACGCGACAGACAAATCGGTGCTCGAGGACGCGGGGATCGACCGTGCCGACGCCCTGGTCGCCACAACGAGCGATGACGCCGTGAACCTTATGACCTGCTGGCTTGCAAAACGCTACAACGTCAGGAACGTCGTCTCGATCGTAAACCAGAAGGAGCATTCCGATCTCTTCAAGGAGGTCGGCGTCAGGATCAGCGAGAACCCCGACGAACTGGTGGCGACACGGTTATACTACTGGACAAAGAGCCCGAACCTCCAGCAGGTAGCCTCGATCCCTGGCGGCACCATATTTGAGATAGTCGCCGAGGAGGGGGCGCCAATAGTCGATCACGAGATCCGTGAACTCGATGTTCGGGACTTTGTCTTCATCGCCATCAGGCGTGCCGGAGGGGATCTCATCATCCCGAGCGGCACCGTCCGTATCCGTCCGGGGGATGTCATAACGGTGTTTACGAAAAAAGAGGCGGAGGCGGAGACCCTAAAGACCCTCAATAAACAACTGACGCGCTCAGGATAGGGCATCCCTGAGCGCTTTCAGCTCAAGGATCATCTTCGGGTTGCGCTTGATCAGTTCTTTGATGATGGCCCGTACAGAGAACTCTTTGAGACTCGCGCTGGCGATCGAGTCCGCCAGGGTGTTGAGTTTTGCATCGTCAAGGGTGACAAAATACTCTTTTATCCTGTAGTTTCTCTCAATCGATGCGCCCATCTTTGAGTTGCGCCATCCCGTGTCGTATGCCATCAGCGCTTCCTTCGAACAGTCGCCCGCGGCTATGCAGTCTGATGCGACCTGGCCGGCAAGCCTCCCGGTGAAGAGGGCGTTGCCTATCCCGCCGCCGGTGATGGGATCGACCACCCTGGCCGCGTCCCCGACGACCATGAGCCCGTCGGCGACCGTGCACTCAAGCGGCCGGCAGACGGGGACGCCGCCGACGATCGCCTCGATCATCTTCCCGTCGGGGAAGTTCTTTGCGACGAACCGGTCAAGGTAGTCCTTCGCCCTCGATCCATCCCGGCTCCTGCGGCCGGAGATGCCGATCCCGACGTTTGCCGTTCTCTCACCCTTCGGGAAGATCCAGAGGTAGCCTTCGGGCGCGATCGCGTTGCCAAGGTAGAAGTCCGTTGAACCGGCGTCGATATCTATATCGGTCATAAGATACTGGGCGCAGCTCATCATCTCCCGGAGAGGTACGGTGGTCTCGAGTCCGGCCCTGCGCGCGAACCGTGCCTCGACGCCGTCGGCGGCGATGACCACATCAGCCCGGATCTCTGCCGGAGTGCCGATCGAGATGACATTTGCGCCACGGACTGCGCCGTTCTCCATGATAGGCGCGGTTGCCCGTGTCTTGACGAAGACGTCCGCACCGGCCTCGGCCGCCTGCCAGACGAGTTCCCGGTCGAATATCTTGCGGTCGAGGACGTAACCAACCTCGTTTCCGGCTTTATCCTGTTCGAGGCTGATTGTTGTTCCGTTGGGGGCGATTATCCTGGCGCGCTCTATATCGGCGGATATCCAGCAGGGGTCGGGTTTTACATACTCTTTCAGGAGATCTTTGCCTATCCCTTCCGCACAGCGAACAGGGGTGCCGATTGCGGGACGTTTCTCGATGAGGCAGACCGAGTTCCCGGCCTCCGCTGCCGTCTTCGCCGCGAGAGCCCCTGCAGGCCCGCCCCCTATGACGAGGATATCGTATTTACTCTTCATTGCTGACCTCCAGTGCTCCGAGCGGGCACGCCCTGGCGCAGATACCGCAGGCTATGCACTCACCCTCCAGGCTGAGGTAGGCGTCGATCAGCTCAAGCGCATCCTCGGGGCAGACTGCGACGCAGGTGCCGCAGTATCCACACTTGTCTCGGTTTATCCTGAGCATTGTACTCATAATATCGCCTGTCCCCCAAAAACCTTTATGCTCCTTGCTTCAGTTGCTGCACCGGCGCCTCGATGCAGGTGGGAGCGGGGGCCACTACCCCATTTAACTTGCGGGGGTGAAGGGGGCGGAGCGGGAAGTCCCCGGTCGAGAGGAGAGGGGATGAAAGCGGAGCCGCCCTTCCTTCCTGCGATAGATATATTCCTCTTGAGTATTCTATTATAATTCACCCAACATGAGGTATAAACTTGATAGGTCTGCACATTCGGTACAGGTACGTCAGGACAGGTAAGCCTCGATGCGCTGAAGGAGTATGTTGACTCGCAGATAGAGAAGTAAATGATCGTTTCCTACAAGTACCGGGCGTATCCAGACGCAACCGTGGAAACACGGCTGAACACTGCACTTGATACCTGTAGATGGCTCTACAACAAACTTCTCGAAGAATGCAACACGGCACGAGAGGGTGGGATCTCTCCGACGATGCGGGGAACGCAGGCGCGGATCGTCACGCTGAAAGAGGAGAATCCTGCACTCAAGGACGTGTACTCTAAAGTGCTCCAGATGGTCAACTATACCCTCTGGAGCAACATCGCTGCACTCTCGCAGACAAAGAAGAGAGGACGGAAGATCGGCAAACTCCGATTCAAGAGTGCAGCCCGATACCGGACGCTCAATTATAATCAGTCGGGTTTCAAGATCGATCGCGAGCATAGTTCGATTACGTTCTCGAAGATCGGAACGATTCCGTTCAACATGCACCGACCCTACACCGGGAAGGTGAAGGGTGTCCTGATCACCCGTTCCGGCGATAGATGGTATGTGATCATTCAGACAGAGCAGGAGGTCTACAAGTCAAAGCGTGAAGGGCAGTCTGTCGGTATCGATGTCGGTCTGAACTCGTTTGCGGTCGATAGTGACGGTGCAGTGATCGAGAACCCCAGGTTCTATGAACATTCTCTGGGCAGGATCAAGAAGATCCAGCGGAGTCTTGCCCGGAAACAACGGTTCTCGAAAAACTGGAAGAAGGCAAAAAGGAAACTGGAGAAGGTCTATGATCATGTCACCAACCAGAAGAACGATTTCCTGCACAAACTCTCCCGTCAGTACGTTGACACCTATGCGACGATCTGTGTTGAAGACCTGAATATCAAGTATTTGAAAGAGAACGGCAAATCTCGCGGGCTCCGGAGAAGTATCCACAGTGCGTCGTGGGAACGATTTTATTCTTACCTCTCGTACAAGGCTGAAAGTGCTGGTACGGAACTCGTCAAAGTCGATCCCCGCGACACGACACAGATGTGTTCGAACTGTGGAAGCATCGTGAAAAAGACGCTCTCCGAGAGAGTCCACGAATGCCCATACTGTGGGTTTGTTGCCGATAGAGATTACAATGCTGCGGTAAATATCCACCGCGTGGGGATGGAACAGCCCTTTGAGCCTGTGGAGCCAAGACCTCTACATCACATCTCTGTGGTGCAAGTGTTGGCCATGAAGCAGGAACCCCCCCCTGAAGGGCGGGGTAGTTCACTTAGCACAAATTTCTCAGGATAACAGGGATCTTCATGGAACTGAGGGCCGGTCCTACACAGGACGAAGTCATGGCGGTCTCGCTTGCAAAACTCGGCATCCGGCCGGGCGACCGGGTGGTCGATGTGGGCTGCGGGACAGGAAAAGTTTCCATCGCTGCATCGAAGACGGCTGAAACTGTCTATGCGATCGACCGCCGGGCTGAGGCGATCGCCTGCGCCCGGCAGGAGGCCGCCGCCGCCGGCGCCGGGAATATTGAGTTCTTCGAGGGCGATGCGGTGGACGTCCTTCCTGATCTCGGGCGGCTCGACGCCGCATTTGTCGGCGGGTCGCGCCGCCTCCCGGAGGTGCTCGATACCCTGGCGCGGATGGTGCGGGGGAGGATCGTCGTGAACGCGGTTATGGTCGGGACGCTTCACGAGGCCATAGTTAGCATGCAGCGTCTCGGGATCTTTATCGAGGCCGTTCATATCCAGGTCTCTAGATCGGCCGGTATAGCCGGCGGGGTGATGTTCAAACCGCTGAACCCGGTCTACATCATCGTGGGGGGTGCGGGATGCTCGTAGGCGTGGGGCTCGGCCCGGGCGACCCGGAACTCCTGACTCTGCGGGCGGTCAGGCTCCTTCGAGAGGCAAAAGCCGTGTTTGTCCCGGGCAAACTGGCCTGCGACCTGGTCAGGCCGTACCGGGCCGATGCGGTCGTCCTTAAATTCCCTATGACGAACGATGAGGGCTACATCCGGAGGTGTCTTGAGGAGAACGCCGACCGGATTGCGCCTCACGCCATGGAGGGGCTTGCGGTATTCGGGATCCTTGGCGACCCGAACTTCTACTCGACATTCTCCCGGCTCGCCGGGGTGATCGCAGAGCGCCACCCGGGAGTCTCGTTTGCGACCGAACCCGGGGTCAGTTCCATCACGGCGTTTGCATCGGTGGCAAACGTCCCGGTCTCCGGGCGGGTTCTGGTCTCTGACGGGAACGGAGAGGAGTCAAGGGTCATCATGAAGGTCCGGCGGCCGGCGGCGCTTGCGGCTGACCTGAGAGAGGAGGGGTTCTCGGAGTTTGTGCTGGTGGAACGGATGTTCATGCCGGAAGAACGGGTCTACCGCGGGGACGAACTTCCCGAGGAGAGCGACTACTTCTCGATCCTCTTTGCGAGGCGGTCGCATGAATAAGGTCTACATAGTTGGCGCGGGGCCGGGAGCGCCCGACCTGATCACCGTCAGGGGTATGGATCTGCTCCGGAAAGCGGACGTCCTGATATACGCGGGCTCTCTTGTGAACCCGGCGCTTGTTGAGGAGTCGGGGGCGGCGCTGAAACTTGACAGCCAGAATATGAAACTTGATGAGATAGTCGGCGCGATCGAGGAGCACATCCGCGCCGGGGAACTCGTGGTCAGGCTCCATTCCGGCGATCCGTCGCTCTACGGCGCGATAGTCGAGCAGATGGCCGAACTTGAGCGCCGGGGGATCGAGGCCGAGATCGTGCCCGGGGTCTCATCGCTCTTTGCGGCCTCGGCGGCGCTCAGGACGCAGTTTACCCTTCGCGATGTCTCCGAGAGCCTGGTCATCACCCGGCCGGCGGGGGCGACGCTTGAACGTGACCTGATCCCGGAGTTCTCCAGGCTCGGCCAGACTATGGTGGTCTTTCTCGGGACGGAACGGATGGAGGATGTCCTCGCCCGGGTCGAGTGCCCACCCGATACACCGGCGGCGGTTGTCTACCACGCATCCTGGCCTGACGAGAAGGTTGTCCTGGGGACTGTGGCCGATATCGCCGGGAAGGCCCGTGCTGCCGGGATCGAGCGGACGGCGCTGATAATCATCGGCAGGGTGGTGGACCCGGCAAGATCAGGGTTCAGGAGGTCGGTCCTCTACTCATGACCGGGACTGTCGTGGTCGCTCTCGACCGGTTCCTGCCTTCCGCCCGGAGGATCGCCGAGACGCTCGGTGCCGACCTGGTCGCCTACACATCCGGGGTCTTCGCGGATCTCTTCGGCCGATACGACCGGATTGTCGCCCTGATGTCTGCCGGGATAGCCGTCAGGGGGGTGGCGCCGCTCTTGGTCGAGAAGTGGCGCGACCCTGCGGTGGTGGTTGTGAGCCCCGACCTACGTTACGCCGTCCCGATCGTCGGGGGGCATCACGGCGGAAACGACCTTGCGCGGGAACTTGCCGGGATCGGGATCACGCCGGTGATCACGACCGCGACCGAGACACAGGGCCGGGACTCTGTCGAGGGTATTGCCGCGCGGTCGGGCTGCGATATCGTGAACCGCGACTCCACCAGGGCGGTGAACGCTGCGATGCTCGATTCGGATCTGCCGCTCTACGCCATCAGGGGCCCCGCTATCGTCGTTGCGGGGCCGGGAGTCTCCATCCTCGTCCGGAAGGGGGACTACGTTGTTGGTATTGGTTGCCGGAAGGGCGCTGCGGCAGGCGCTGTCGCCGGAGCGCTGCGGCAGGCGCTGGAGCAGGCCGGGATCGCGCCTGAAGACGTATTTATCTATGCAACCACCGCAAAGAAACGGGGGGAGGCGGGTCTGCGTGATGCTGTTGCGGAACTCGGGGGCAACCTGGTCTATTTAGACGACGATACCCTGAACGCCCAGAGAGCCCCATCCCCCTCCCGCGCCCAGTTGATCGGGCTGGCCGGGGTTGCAGAACCGGCGGCTCTTGCGATCTCGAAGCGAAAAGAACTGGTTCTTGCCAAACAGACCTATGGATGTGTCACCGTTGCAATCGCACGATAAAAGAGGCAAGTTATACATAGTCGGCACGGGTCCCGGCGACCTGCTGCACATAACCCCCCGGGCTCTGAAAGCCCTGGCCGAGGCCGAGTGTGTCATCGGTAACGGCATCTACCTTGACCTGGTGATGCCGGTGATCGCGGGCAAAGAGGTCATCCGTAGCAGCATGGGCCGGGAGGTCGAGCGGGCCTCGCGTGCGCTCGACCTTGCACGTGACCGCACGATCGCGATGGTGAGCGGCGGCGATGCCGGGGTATACGGGATGGCAGGCATAGTCCTGGAGGTGGCCGAAAGTTCGGGCTCGACGGTCGAGATCGAGGTCATCCCCGGGATCACGGCCGCTCTCTCGGCAGCGGCACGACTCGGTTCGCCGTTGTCCGGGGACTACGTGACGATTAGCCTCTCGGATCTCCTGACGCCGCTGGAGGAGATCGAGCGGAGGCTCGACCTTGCGTTCCAGATGGGGGTGCCGGTCGTCCTCTACAACCCTCGTTCCAGGGGACGGCCGCACAACCTGGAAACGGCGATCGGGATCGCCCGCCGGCACCTCCCGGACGAGACGCCGGTCGGGGTGGTCAGGAACGCCTACCGGGATGGGGAGGAGCGGCTTATCACGACGCTCGGGGAGTTTAACGAGCACATCTCATTTGTGGATATGCACTCGATCGTATTTGTCGGCGGAGAGGAGACAAGGATCTGGAGGAATGAGACTGATGAGAGAGGGATCATCACCCCGAGGGGATACCACCGGAAGTACGTATACTGACCTTGCGGCGGTCACCCCGGAGGCTTACGCGATAGCAAGCGCGAGCAGGAGCCTGGCGCGGGAACAGCTGGGGAATGCCACGCCCGAGGACAGGATCCGGCAGCGGTGCTCGATCGCGGTCGGAGACTTTGCAATGGCCGATCTGATGCGGTTCTCCGGCGGCCCGGTCGAGGCCGGGGTCGCCGCGCTTGAACGCCGGGCGCCTATAATCGTCGATATCCGGATGGTACAGGCAGGGGTATTGAGACGGGGGCATTCAAGCGAGATCATCTGCGCCCTTGACCACGGGGAGGAGATCGCGATGGAGCGCGGGATCACCCGGACGTCGGCGGGGTTCCTTGCCCTGCGCGACCGCCTGGAAGGCTCGATCGTTGTCATAGGGAACGCTCCCTCGGCGCTTCTCGTCGTCTGCGGGATGATACGGGGGGGTGTCCACCCGGCGCTGGTCATCGGGACGCCGGTGGGGTTTGTTAACGCTGCGGAGTCAAAAGAGGAGCTCCGGGCGCTTGGTACTATCCCCTCGGTCTCGAACATCGGCACCCGCGGCGGGACGCCGGTAGCGGTTGCGGCGGTAAACGAGATCATCACGATCTATGCCGAGCGTGAAGGTCATGCGGGATCCGGTCACTGGGTTTGAGTATCCGAATGAGTGGGTCGCGGCCTGCCGCTCTCCGGAACTCCTCGACGACGTGCAGCGTGGTCTTGCGGTTCTGACAGCCTCGGGGCTGGTTCTCCGTCGGGGGTTCTCGACCGGGACGACTGCCGCCGCGGCCTGCAAGGCAGCGGTTCTCTCGCTTGCCCTCGGTACCGTGAAGGAGGTGGAGGTCAGACTGCCATGCGGCATCGCCGTCAGGCTCCCGGTGGACGCCTGCCGCGGTCAGGCGTCGTGCCGGAAGGACGCGGGGGACTACACCGCGGACGTGACCGCGGGGCTTGAGTTCGTCGCGACGGCGGCACCCTCTCTCAATGATGGAGCACACTTCGTCCCGGGGGAGGGGATAGGGAGTTTCGCCCGCGACACCCCACGCCATCGCCAGGGGACGCCCGCGATCAGCGCCCCGGCGCTTGAGTGTATCCAGCGCTCGATCGACGAGGCGATGGAGGAGACCGGGTTATCCGGGGCGACGATCATCCTCACCGTCCCGCGGGGTGCTGAGGTGGCGCAGAAGACACTGAACCCGAAGGTCGGGGTGCACGCCGGGATATCGGTGCTCGGGACGACGGGGCTTGTGGAACCCTGGGACGACCACGTGACGGAGGGGGTTCTCGACCGGATTGCACGCTCTGCTGCGGTGGTGCTGACGACCGGACGGCTCGGGCTGCGATACTCCCGGCTCCTCTTCCCGGAACGCGAGGCTATCCTGGTCGGGAACCATCTTGATGAAGCGCTCCAGGCTGCCGCGGGCGGTGATCCGATCGTCTGCGGGTTGCCGGGCCTGATCCTGAGGTTCATGAACCCGCAGATCCTTGAGGGAACGGGCTGTGCGACGGTGGAGGAACTGATGGCGACCGCCGGGGGGGAGGTGGTGCTCCGCCGCGAACTTGAGGCGTTCCGGTCGCGGTATCCCGGTGTCAGGGTCGTGATCGTCGACCGCGGTGGCCGGGTTCTCGGGGAGTCGCCATGAAGATAATCGGTGTTGGCTGCGGTCCCGGGATGCTGACAGCGGAGGCTGTGAGGGTTCTTAAGGATGCGTCGGTTGTCTATGGCTCCGCGAGGGCGATCGCGCTTGCCCGTGACGCCATCCCGCCGGGGTGTGAGGTGCACGGGATCACGGATTACCGGAGCCTGCGCTCGCTCCCCCGCGATGCGGTCGTCCTCTCGACGGGCGACCCGATGCTTGCGGGGCTCGGGCCGCTCCTGGAGGGTGATGTCGTTCCCGGGATCTCATCGCTGCAGGTTGCGTTTGCGAGGCTAAGACTCCCGCTCGCGAGGGTGGCGGTTGTCCGGGCCCACGGGAATGACCATGACCACGCCGTCGCCAGCGCCATTGAAGAGATAGAGAGGGGCCGGGTCGTCTTCATCATAACCGACCCTGCCTTTGAGGTCAGTGCGCTTGCGGCTCTCCTCCCCCCGGCAGCCCGGGTCGCCGTCTGCGAGGACCTGGGTTACCCGACGGAGCGGATCGCTACCGGAACGGCGGCAGAGCCGCCGTCGCCACGCGGGGATCTCTTCGTGGTGGTGGCCTGGGAGGATGAGGCGGCGCCCTGAGAGGCCCGTTCATCAACGCTGCTGCCTGTAGACTCTCCCACCGCCGGTCACGACACCCTCTTTCCTGAGCATCTTCTCGATCGCCCACCGGCCCCGGCCGAGTTCTTCCGCGAGCGTCTCGACCGCTCTCTTCTTCGTCCCTCCAGACTCGATGACCTCGCTGAACCGGGAGACCAGCGTCTCGCGTTCCGCATCCGACCAGGGCCTGCCCTGGTTTCTGGGCGCCCCGGTCTCCGGTCTCCTCAGCGTCGGCAGCAGGCATCCCGGCCGGATCGCCCGGGTCTCCTCGATCATGCGCTCGAAGATCTCTTCTGAGACCTCAAACCCGGTCACCCGCCGGTTGAGACCTATGGCAGCCTTTGCGGTCGAGAACCCGCCCAGGAACATATCGCAGACCAGGTCACCCTCGTTGCTGCTGTACTGGATCATCTTTGTGAGGAGTTGGGCCGGGAGTTCGTTCTTGTTCTTTGCCCGGCCGGGTTTGTAGTCGCGGTTGATGCACCAGACGTCCTCGCGGTCACTGTAGTTCAGCGACCGGTTATCCGGCCCGCGTTCCAGAGCGCCGTAACGCGACTCTAGGTTAAAAGTCCTCTCTCCACCCGGTTTTTCGTAGAAGAGGATGTGGTAGTGGGAGGAGATGTACTTCCGGCTGGTGTAGACTCCGAAGTTGTAGCGCCAGATGATGTGGTTGACCTCACGAAGATGCGTCCCCCGGAGAGCGTGGAGGATGTGGTAGAGGTTTGTGTAGCCCGAGACTATGTATATAGAGCCCCCGGGTCTTAGTATACGTTCAGCCTCAGCGATCCATCTACAGCTGAACTCACCGTAGTCGGCTGCGGCGACCTCGACATAACCGTCGATGACAAACCTCTCGTCCCGGTTGTAGTGACGGTGCAGCCGGCCGCCGTTGATACCGTAGGGCGGGTCGGTGATGATCAGGTCGATCGAGTCGTCGGGTATGTGTGCAGCGGCCCCGCTGATGCAGTCACCGTTGTAGAAGGTGTTGCCGCAGACCTCCTCCGACCTCATGCATATCCCCGGTGTACCGGGTTTGACCCTCCATCGCGATAAGATACTCGGATGGTGGGGAGGGGGCTATTGATGTCATGTGGAGGGATTCACCCTCCACACAACACAAACCCTCCCCTCACCACCACCTTGCCTTACTTTTGCGCTCTCTCAACCGTTTTTTGCGCAGCCTCAGGGCCACCACGGCGGCAATGATCGTGACAAGTATGGCGGCCAGTAGACCCAGGCCCAGGGCGTTGTTCACGCGGTATATATCGAGGAGGAGATCAGCGCCAAGAGCGATCAGGAGGCTGGATAAAAACGATCCCGTGCAGACACAGAGAAAGACCTGTGCCTTCTCCAGCCCCAGCAACCTGCCAAGGAGCGAGCCGTTTGTCGACCCGGTGCCCTGGAAGGGAAAGAAAACAACGAGGATAAGCCCGATCGTCGAGAAACGCCTGACCCATGGCCGTGCCTCAAAGAATTCCCGGCCTGCCCTCATACCGCTCTCAATCAACCGGCCGATGAGCGGAATCTTCAGCGCCAGATCGAAGTTCCAGACGATGAAGAGCGATACCGCTGCATCCACCATGAAGATGGCAAACGTGACAAGCCACCAGGGGTAACCCACCATTATCGCGATAGGGATGATCGACTCCTTTCCCGCAGGAGGGATGAAGTAGGCGGCAAGCAGCCCCGAGAGGTTGAGGAAATCCTGGTATGGCAGGAGGAGGTAGAGGATCGCAAAAAGTATAATCCCGATCCCGAAAGGGAGGAGGAACTTTATGGGACCGGCAATGTAGCGATTCTCGAGGATGGTCCTCCACCATACCCGCTGCGATACACCCGTTGCATCATCCATGATTCGCCCCTCGATCCCGCACGGGAAGGCTTCCCCATTACATCTGGAGGCTCCCTGTTAATACATTACCCATAGATGGATCCAGCATCTTCAAGTCCGCGGAACGCAAGGATAGGTAGCATGACCTCTCCTCCTGCCACCCGATCGCCCCGCAACCTCCCGCTCGTCGAGGCAGGGAGCCGGGAGAGCGCCCTCTGCACAATCGCGAACGTCGCGGCCGCTCTTGAGACGCTGCGAGAGGTGCGAAAACACGTCCGCGGCGACCACAAGCGCCGCCTCGACGATGTAGCGGTGATCCTCCGCGTAATCGCGTTCGACACCCAGGCAACCTACGCGATCACCGATGACGAGGCGCGTGAGTTCATCAGGAACTGCCGCCCGGTGTGAGATCGCCGGGCAGCACCGGATCGGTGAGGATGCGGGCAAAACGTTCCCACCGGTCAGTGCCACTCCCCACATACTCCCGGACGAGCCGGCAACCCCCGAAGATCGCCACCGGGTATCCCCGGAACTCCTCGATGAACCGGAGCCGGGCCTCTGCCCCCTCCCGGTCAAGGAGCAGGACGTCCTGGAGGAACCTGCACGCCTCCTCCCGCGAGAGGAGGCTGGCGAGATACCCCCGGGTGATGCGGGCGTTCCCCGCAACTTCCAGGGCGGCGGCCGCGCCGGCAACGGTATCCAGGAGACCTGCGTCCGCCGGGTCAAACCCCGCCAGCGGAAAGAGAACCTCCTCGTAGAACCGCACGCGTTCGCGGTCAGGAAAGATCATCTCCTCACCATAGAGGGCGGCACCCTCAGCAACCGTCGTGAACGGTGATGCCAGCGGAATGACCGAGTGCTCGATCCAGCCCCGGACACGGACGAGCGCCGCCTCCCGGATCGCCCGGATCGTGTGGCGGCCAGGGTAGCCCTGGCGGCAGGCGTGAGAGAGCACCCGATCGATGGTGAATGGGGTGGTGGTGCTCACCCCGACCAGGCTTCTCCCGCCCCCCTGATAGCGGCTGCAGCCCTCCCCGCTGAGAGCGGCAACCTCAAGATGCTCTCCTGCCGGGAGCGGCAGGTGTTCCGCTGTCCGCCGGCGGCTTTCGGCAAACGCTGCTGCAAAGACCGTTTCCAGCCGGTCGGCCGGGACAAGGAACGACTCCATAAAACCCCGGTAACGGGAGGCAAGGTCCCCCGTGCCGGGTAGATGGGAATCAAGCGTTGTGTGAAGTCCCCCGTAGTAATCCGGATCGTCCTCCGGTGCCGCGATGCCAAAGAGTGATCTAACCTCGGCATCGAAGTCGGGGCGCTTCCCCGCCAGGATCGCGGCACGGGACTCAAGCGCCCGGATCATCCCCTGGAGATAGGCGCGGCGCCTCCTCCACGGATCGTCCAGGTGCCCGGGTTCGATCCGATCAAGGGTCGCAAGGAGGTCTGCGGCGTAACCGGCGACTCGATCCGGCGGGACGCTGACCGTGAGCGCCTCCTCTCGCACCGCCTCCGGCCCGAAATAAGTCTCCACAAAATTCGGATCGTGTTTCCCCAGCCAGAGCACGCATTTGACGTAGAATCGCGCGACAGCATCCATATCTGCGGCGTTCTCTCCTGTGTATGTTGAAGGCTCCATCCACCACTCCCGGAGACTTATGGGCTCCGGGGCTACTTAACACCGCCGTGAGGCTCCATCTCCTTGCAGAGGGTTTAACCTCCCACGCGCCAACCTCAGGGGTGATGAACGAACCGCTCCGCAAGGCTGTCCACCTCATCTTTGGTCTTGCTATCGCCTGCTTCATCCTCTTCTCGGAGCGCAAACTCGCCCTCTACGCCCTTGTAATCGCCCTTTTTCTGGGTTTCATCCTCTCCGATGCCCTCTCCCGGGGCTACACCATCCCTGGCGTCTCAAAGATCATCGCGACCCTGGAGCGCCGGGATGTCCTCCCGGGGAAAGGAGCACTCTTCTTTGCTCTCGGTGCGCTCTTCTCTCTGACTTTCTTTCCAAAGGAGGTCACCTTCATCGGCCTCGTGGTGCTCGCGCTCCTCGACAGCGTCACCACCCTCGTCGGCCTCAGGTTTGGCAGGACGCGGATCTACAACCACAAATCCATCGAGGCCACACTCGCAGGGTTTGCGGCGACGACCGCCGCCCTCCTCTTCCTCATACCGGCCCACGCAGCCATCCTCACATCTGCAGCCGCAGCGTTTGCCGAACTCGTAAGCCCCGTGGACGACAACCTGATCGTGCCGGCCGTCGTCTGCATCGTCCTCACGGTGCTGTTTTAGGGACGCTCTTCCCGGAGCCCCCCTGCCCCTCTATCTCAGGATCTCCGCTGGCGTGGGAGTGGTGGTCGCACTCTGGACAGGTGGCGAAGACACCACAGGCTGAGCAGTCCTCGCCGGTGCAGGGCTGGACGCGGATCGTGACGTTTGTCCTCGGAAACTCCTGCCGTATGTCGTCCTCCAAGTGTTTCACTCCAGCGGGATAGGGTTTGTGTCCCGGCAGGAGGGGCCAGAGTTCTTTTCCTCTCAGTCGAGCGTGAGGATGACAAGCGAGTTCGTCCCCCTGCCACCAGGGGAGACACCTTCCGTCAGGACCACGCGTTCACCGGGCGCTACCAGTCCCGATTCCCTGATCATATCCAGGATCGCACGATGCCGGTAGTCTTTCTCGCTCTTGACCAGGAACGGGCAAACCCCGCAGGAGAACGCCAGGAACCTGAAGGTCTCAGGGCTCCGGGTGAAGGCCAGGATCCATGCCGCCGGTTTGAACCGGGATATGCTGCGTGGCGTCGTACCGCTGCGGGTTGGTGTGAGGACGTAACGGATACCGAGCGCATCCAGCGCCTGGATGACGTTAAGCGAGACCACATCGTTGACCGTGATCCTCTCCCGTTCCATCCCCTGCCGGAAGTGCTCCAGGGTGGCAGACCCCGTCCCGATAACCTGGCGGCTGGCCTCGGTTGAACGGGCTATCTTTGCCATCATCGCGACCGTCTCGACGGGATGGTTCCCGATGGAGGTCTCTTCCGAGAGCATGACGGCATCCGTGCCGTCCAGGATGGCGTTTGCGACATCGGTGACCTCTGCCCGGGTTGGCCGGATGTTCTCGGTCATCGACATCAGCATCTGGGTTGCGGTGATCACCGGCCGGCCCAGGATGTTGGCCTTAAGGATGATCCGTTTCTGCACGATGGGGACATCCTCGATGGGCGTCTGGATACCCAGGTCTCCACGGGCGATCATGACACCGTCGGTCTCCTGGAGGATGGCATCGATATTCGCGAGCGCCTCCGCCCGCTCGATCTTTGCGATCACATGGATGGACTTCCCGAACCGCGCTGCATGCTCCCGCGCCCTCCGTATATCCTCCGCCCGCCGGACAAAAGATATGCCAAAGACATCGAGCCCCTCGGAGAGCCCGAACTCGATGCACTCAAGGTCACGCGGTGTTGGGGCGCTGACCGCAAGGACGCTCTCACCACCTATAACGCTCACACCCTTCCTGGATAGCAGCGGCCCGCCGAGAACCACCCTGGCCATGACCTCCCGCTCCCGGGCCTCCTCGACCTGCACCTGCAGGAACCCGTCGCCCAGGTAGATGGTGCTCCCCGGTGAGACCATCTGCGGAAACTGCTCAAAATCGACCGGGATCGTGAAAGGATCGTCTGATGCAGCGGCGGGCACCAGGGTGACGCTCTCGCCCTTCTGGAGGATCATGGGCTCCTCTGCGAGGGCTCCAACCCGGATCTTTGGCCCCGGCAGGTCAATCAGGATCGTGACAGGCAAACCGGTCTCCTCCGAGGCCGCCCGGATGTTACGGATGTTCTCTCTGTGCTCCTCGAACGTTCCGTGGGCAAGGTTGAGCCGGGCAACGTTCATACCGGCCTGGATCATCCGGACAAGCACCTCGCACGACCGGGAAGCGGGCCCGATGGTCGAGACTATCTTTGTCCTGTGGTCAGGGAGGGTTATCCGTCTCCCCCCAGAACCTGGGGCTGTATTGTATATCATTGAGTAGTCTTCGGGCAGCGCTGCCGGATTAACCTTCCCCCGGGGGATGGGTTCTGGAAATACCGTCAGGAGGAGATCCGTCCTCCAATGGCACCGTGGCGCCCTTTATGTTCCTCCACCGGGATAACCGGGATCTTCTGGCCGCTCTCGGCGCTGTACTCCGCTATGCGCCGTTTGACATGTTCTACCATTCCACCGCTTGTGATGATGAGCGAGTCCTCCCCGATCAGGGCTTTCAGGATGCACCGGTCGATAACACCGTAGGTGTAGTCAGGGTAGATCCGCTCGCGGCCGGCAAACTCCTTTGCACGTGTCCCCATGGCGCCGACATGTTCCACGGCCCCGGACTCTATAAACCGCCGCAGTTCATCGCCGCATACCCTCTCGGCGTCGCAGAGGTAGACATCGCCCACCCGTTCCCCTGTCCGGATGTGGCCGTGGAGGATCCGCTCGATCCTGTCGGTGAACTCGAGCACGCTCTTTGGGGGAGCGTCCCGGTCGATGATGCCCCGGAAAGCAAGCTCGTTGTAGAGGTCGAGCAGGGCCGGGGGTTTCAACCTTGCCGCCGCCAGGAGACCGGGGTCGGAGAAGACCTCCTCTGGCGACCCCCGTGCAAGGATCCTCCCCCTCTCCATCAGTATTGCTGAGTCAGCCCAGCGGTAGGCGAGTTCGACGTCGTGGGTGGATATGAGCACCGTCCGGCCGCTGGAAGCGAGTTCGTCGAGGAGTTCCATCACCTCCTCAGCGCTTGCGGGGTCAAGGGTGTTCGTCGGTTCGTCAAAGACAAGGACGTCCGGCTCCATCGCCAGGATGCCCGCGATTGCAACCCGCTTCTTCTCCCCGCCGGAGAGGTGGTGGGGCGGGCGTCTCTCGTATCCCTGGAGACCGACGTAGCCGAGAGCGTCCCGCACCGCCTTCCGGACAGCATCCGGAGGAAGACCAAGGTTCAGCGGCCCGAAGGCCACGTCCGCCTCCACCGTCGGTGCGATGATCTGGAGATCGGGGTTCTGGAAGACAAACCCGACCCGGCGCCGGAGGTCGCGGAGGCTCCGGTTGTCGTAGGCGATCGGTCGGCCGGCGAACCGGATCTCTCCCCTGTCCGGCCGGAGCATACCGTTGAACATCAGGAGGAGTGTTGACTTGCCGGCGCCGTTAGGGCCGACGATAGCGGTCTTTGACCCGGCCTCGATCCGGAGGCTCACGCCGGCGAGGGCGGCAGGGCCGTTCGGGTAGGTGTAGGTGAGATTCTCGGTCTCGATGAGTGTTCTCATAGTATCCGCAGACCCCCGGTTGTGAGCGATACCCAGAGCACCGCCCCGAGGTATGCCAGGGCCAGCGCGAGCGATAGACCCGAGACTGTCTGGCTCTCCTCGGGGACGGCCAGCACCCCATCGTAGCAGCGGGCGTCCATCGCCATAACCAGGGCTTCCCCGCTCTCCCAGGTCCGGATGAACAGCGCTCCGGCAAGCATCCCGAGAGAGTTCACCGACTCCCTGAACCGGCCATACCCGAGCCGCATCACCTGCGAGCGGTAGATCTCGCCGGCCTCATCGATGAGTATGAAGATGAACCGGTAGGTCAGCATGGCCAGATCGATGAGAACGGTGGGCACCCGGAGGCGATGGAGCAGATCGAAGACCTCGGTCATCGGTGTCGTGAGCGCGATGAAGTAGAGCGAGCACATCCCCCCGAAGACCCTTGCAAGGACCAGGATGGCGAGGTTTGCGCCGTCCGTTGTGACCGCGAGCGGGAGGCCGGGAACCTCGATGAGGACCGTCCCGCTCCCGGTGACGAAGAGGATGACGATGATGCCCATAACCGCAAACGAGACCGGGATGAGGAGAAGTCTGGCGTAGAACCGTGCAGGTATCTTTGCAAGAAGAAGGATGGCGGCGCTCATCGAGGCCGCGACCAGCAGGGGGGCGATCGGGCCCGACGATGAGACGCAGAGGAGGATGCTCGCGACCCCCAGTAACAACTTGAGCCACGGGGCTGTCTCCCGGAGTCCGTTTCCGCGGGCGAGGTCTTCGAGCATCTCGTGCATACTATCTCATCAGTTCAGGCGGTCTTCTTGCCGGCCTGCCAGTATCCGAAGACGTAACCTATGATCACCGCGCCGATGGCGGCCTGCAGGGCAAAGAGGAGCGACTCGATCTCGCCGCTCGGCGGCTCCCAGAACGGCTCAATCCAGGGCTCGTAACCCGAGGCCTCGATGAGTTCTGCGGCCTCGCCGTCAGCCCCTTCCCAGGATTTATCGCCGGCAGAGTCCTGAAACAGGAATACGCAGGCAAATATGATTATTATAGCGGCGACCGCGATCTCCATGCCGTGCTTCATGCGGCAGCCTCCTTCAGTTTCTGGATGGTGCTCTCGGGAAGGAGGTTCAGGCGGATCAGGATCTCGGGTTTGAGGTGGACTATGTACTTAAAGACCAGGGCTATGATTGCACCCTCGATGATGGCAAGCGGCACCTGTGTAACGGCAAATATCGCTGCAAATGCCGTGAACGCTCCAACGAACCCAGTGGTGCCAGGGAACGCAAGTGCAAGCTGGACGGATGTGACGACGTATGTGAAGAGATCCGCAAGCGCTGCAGCGGCAAAGACCGTGGCGTAGGTGTTCGCGCCCGCCCGCGTCCCTGCCTTGTAGACCAGCCAGGCAACGACCGGACCGGCGATCCCCATCGAGAATACGTTTGCCCCGAGGGTGGTTATCCCGCCGTGCGCCAGGAAGACCGCCTGAAAAACTAGGACGATCAGCCCGAGAACACCTGTGATGCAGGGGCCGAAGAGGACGGCCCCAAGCCCCGTTCCGGTGGGGTGGGAGCAACTCCCGGTGAACGAGGGGAGTTTGAGCGAGGAGAGGACAAAGACAAAGGCACCTGCAACCGCAAGGAGCGGCAGCGTCTCGCGCCTCTCTTTTACAAGCCGGTTTAACTGGTATACTCCAAAGACTATGAAGGGCAGGGAGACAAGGAACCAGATCTCCCACCAGGGACTGGGCAAGAATCCTTCCATTATGTGCATCTTATCACTCCTGACCGCTCTCGCAGCGGTAAAACAAATTTTTTTGATCTAATGTAAAACATTTTAATATATCATGGTTATTTGTGGTCATATTTATCTCCTCCGGTATTCAACACTCCGGGATCGTTATGCACCGGATTCCACGCATCGTTCTCGCAGGAACCCACAGCGGCTGCGGTAAGACCACGATTGCAAGCGGGCTGATGGCAGCACTCGCGGCCAGGGGGCTCGCTGTCCAGCCATTCAAGGTGGGCCCGGACTTCATCGACCCCACGCACCACTCGGCCATCTGCGGCCGGCCGTCCCGCAACCTCGACCCATTCATGATGGGTGAGGCGGGGGTGCGTGAGACGTTTATCAGGGGATCCGCCGGCGCCGGGATCGCTCTCATCGAGGGGGTGATGGGGCTCTACGACGGTCTCGAAGGGACGGATATCGCGAGCACGGCGCACGTTGCAAAGATCCTGGACGCCCCGGTCATCCTGGTGGTGGATGCGGGGGGTGCGTCACGAAGCGTCCATGCCATGGTCAGGGGCTACGCGGGGTTCGACCCTGAGGTCAGGGTCGCCGGGGTCATAATCAACCGGATCGGGAGCCCCCGCCACCTTGCCATGATCGAGGAGACAGAGAGCCTCCCGATATACGGGGCGGTGCCGCGGCGAAACGATCTCGCGGTCGAGAGCCGGCACCTCGGGCTTGCGATGGCGGCCGAGACCGGGATGATGGCGCGATACGGCGCGGTGGTGGAGGAGACCTGCGATCTCGATGCGATCATCGGCCTGGCCGCCTCAGCCCCGCCGCTCACTGACCCGGGAATGGCGATGCCCCGCCAGGAGACCCGGGTGCGGATCGGTGTTGCTGACGATGCGGCGTTCTGCTTCTACTACGCCGATAACCTGGAGAGACTTGCCCGGGCGGGTGCGGATCTGGCATTCTTCTCGCCGATGGCCGACCGTCTGCCTGAGGTGGACGCCCTCTACCTCGGCGGCGGCTACCCCGAACTGCACGCGGGGGCTCTCTCCTCGTCCAGGTGCCGGGAAGATCTCCGCCGGGCGGTCGATGACGGGATGCCCGTATACGCGGAGTGCGGCGGGCTCTTATACCTCAGCGAACGGCTCACCACCGACGGGGCTGATTACCCGATGGCGGGCATCCTCCCGGCAACCGCGGAGATGACCGGGCGCATCCAGGCTCTCGGGTATGTGGAGGCCAGGGTTGCCGGCGGGGCACCGGTGCTTGCGCCTGGCTCCCTCTTCCGGGGCCACGAGTTTCATTACTCGCGCCTGGAGTGCGCCCGCGACGCAAGGTTCGCACTGGAACTCAGCCGCGGCCGCGGGATCGACGAGGGGAGGGACGGGCTCGCCGCCGGCAGCGCGGTCGGGCAGTACACCCACGCCTACTTCACGGACGAGTTTGCGCAGACGCTTGTTAAAGCCGCTGCCAGGTTCAGGCGGTCTTAGAATCCGGTGCTTGAAGAGGCCAGGAGGATGAGCCGTTGAGAGCCGGTGAACTGCGGTGTCTGCGTGAGCGCATCGCCGCGTCGCCTGACGCGATCCTGGTGATGGTCGTGCTCGTCATCTTCATGGACATGATGATCTACGGCCTCCTGATCCCGATCTTCCCGCAGTATGCCTCGAGCCTCAGCGTGGAGGAATCGGTCATCGGGGTCATATTCGGGCTGTACGCTGCCATGCTTCTTGTATTCTCCATACCGATGGGGCTCCTTTCCGATCGGCTGGGGCGCCGACCGCTCATAGTCGTAGGGATGCTCCTCCTTGCTCTTGCAACAGCCCTCTTTGGGCTCTCCAACACGGTTCTGCACCTGGCCGCCGCCAGGACTGTCCAGGGCATATCGGCGGCGGCGACCTGGTCTGCAGGGCTTGCGCTCATCGCCGATACATGCGATCCCGCCAGGCTCGGGGAGAAGATGGGGATCGCGTTGTCGTCGGTCGGGCTCGGCACGGTTCTTGGGCCGGTCGCCGGCGGGCTGCTGTTTGAGTATGCCGGCCACACCGCGACCTTCATACTCCCGGCGATCCTGGCGGCGGTCATCGGTCTCATCGTCCTTGCGGTCCCGGTGCAGACGTGCCGGCGAGAGAGCCCATACCTCCTCCCGCGGGGCGCGCTCCCCTGCCTCGCGGTCTGTGCGGCAGTGATCGTCGCGGTCTCCGGGACATACGGCGTGATCGACCCCTACCTCCCCGTCCACCTCTATGCAGCCTTTTCCGCCTCGCCGGGAATGATCGGGGGCATGTTTGCGGTTCTGGCGGCCGCGGCCATAATCGTCCAGCCAGCCACAGGCCGGGTCTATGACCGCTGCGGCGGGAGCCGCTACCTTATACCCGGCGGGCTCGTCCTTGCCGGGGCCGCGATCCTGGCTGCCGTGGAGGCGGAGACCGTCCTCCTCACCGCCGTTTCGGTCTTCACGCTGGGGGTCGGGCTTGGCTCTGCCCTGGTGCCGGTGATGCCGATCCTGGCAGAGATCTACCGCAGCCACGGTTCGCAGGGCGCCGCCTACGGCATATACAACACTTTCTACTCTGCGGGGCTCTCTGCGGGGCCGTTTGCAGGGGCGGTGATCCTGGCGAAGTGGGCCTTACCGACTCTATTCCTGCTGCTGGCAGTTATCCTCGCGGCTACAGGGGTCTTATGCTGGTCAGCCATCGGGAGAGCCGGCTGGCGCTGAAGATACGTTCTTTGCGTTCCCGGCCAAAACGTGAGGTATGTTCCAGGAGTTCTGCCGCCGTCGCACCCCTGAACTGCTGATCGCCCTCTTCGGGCTCATCTTCGTGGCTGCAGCGTTCGGGGAGGTTGAAGGTGAGGCAGGAGTGTTCCTCGCCTCGGCACTCGATGTGGCGCTATTTGTCATCCTTGCAATGCTCGTCCATCTCGCAGCGACCCGGCACCCGGCCTACCGCCGGGCTGCCATCATCTGGCTTTTTGCCGTGGTTGCCGGGCTTGCTGCCGTCACGGCCAGTCTTGGAGCGGTTGCCATCCTTCCGGAGGAGGTCGATCCCGACCTATTCGACCCTGAACTTGCCGCCGCGGTTGCCCTTCTCCTCCTGGGCGTTTTTGTTGCCGGGCTTTTGAGCCTCGTCGGGCTCTCGCGCCGGTTCCGGGTCTGGCTTGCAGGCTACCTGCCGTTCGACCCGGACTCGCTCCTCCATACGGTCGCGCTCGTCGTCATCCTCGCCATGATCCTCATCCCGCCCATACCGCTCCTTGTCACGGGGGTTCCGCCCTTCCTCTCGGAGCAGTTCCTCGGCCTCCTGCTTGAGTCCGGGGATCTGCTCGCGAACACCGTCACGCTGGATGTCTATACCCTCTTCTGGACGCTTGTTGGTTCGTTCTTCATAGCGGGAGCGTTTGTCCGGCGGACGGGGCGCGAAACCCTGGAGCGGCTCGGACTCGTCCGCCCGACGGGGCGGCAGGTCGTTCTTGCCGTCGTCGCGGCTCTCGCGCTCGTCGCCGCCTTCCACTTCATTGACCTGGCGCTTGCCATGCTTATGGGCTGGCTCGGCATCCCGGTCACCGACGAGGATGCCGTCAACCTGCTCTTTGCCGGCGCGCTCACGCTCCCCGGGGTCATCATGGCATCCGTCGCGGCGGGATTCGGCGAGGAGGTGAGCATCCGCGGGCTGCTCCAGCCACGGTTCGGCATCCTCCTCCCGGCGATCCTGTTTGCGTCGCTCCACGCCTTCCAGTACACCTGGGACGGCCTCGTCTCGGTCTTCTTTGCGGGGATTATATTCGCCTATATCCGGCGGTATACGAACACAACGACGTCGGCGATCACGCACACCGTCTACGACCTGGTGCTCTTCTCGATGCTGCTGGCCGGGATCTCGGTATGAAGGCGTAACCTGGCATCCTCATCCCTGGTTCGAAAGAACAGTTGTAAGGAAAACGCTGAGGGGGAGATTTGAACTCCCGAGGGGCTCAACGCCCCACGGGCTTTCCAGGCCCGCGCCTTACCGGTCTAGACTACCTCAGCAGAGATGGTGCATCACTCGTTGGCGGTGTATTCTATTAATATTACCTCCCGGCATGCGTCTTCCAGCCGCGGGGATAGGTGCCGGGCGGCATAAGGACGGTTGTAGGCGCAACGGCAAACCCGGGTTCTCCGGGCCTCAGCGCCGACGATCCGAGAAGAGAGCGGCCGAGACCGACAAGTTCGCCGCGCTCTGTCATGATGGCAACCGTCTCGCCCTCTGCAAAACCTCCAGCCTTCTCCCTGACACCGACCCCGGCCAGGACGGCCCCGCGGCAGACGGCGTCGACCGCGGTGTCGCGGATGATAACCTTCGGGAGATCGGCAACGGCCGATTCCGGGGGGTGGATCATCCTTTGGAGGGGTTCGGGGTCGCCCTCCCGTGCAAACACAGCGGCGTCGGCAAGTTCGTGGAGCGTGACGGCATCGGTCTCGCCGAACCGTCCTGAGCGTGTCCGCCGGAGTTCCACCATGTTGGCGCACGTCCCGATCGCGTAGCCCAGGTGCACGCAGAGCGTCCGGATGTATGTCCCGGCATCGCAGCGAACCCGGAAGAGGACAAGTCTCCCCTCCATCTCCAGGAGCTCTATCTCATGGATCTTCCTGATCCGCAGGCTCCGCTTCACCGCACTCTTCCGGGGCGGCCGCTGGTACACCCGGCCGACAAACTCCGCCGCCGCACGCTCTACCGCCTCCCTCGAGGCGTCGGCGTGGAGCCTCATCAAACATATGTACTCCTTGCTCTGCGAGAGGAGGACGGGGGCAAGCCTGACTGCAGGGCCGAACATGACTATGAGCACCCCCGAGACCTGCGGGTCGAGCGTCCCGGCGTGACCCACCCGGCGTCCCAGGATCTCCCCGACCCAGGCGGTCACCTGATGGCTGCTCGGGCCGCGGGGTTTGTCTATGATGACGATCCCGGATTCCGGGATGGAAGAAGACTCCTGGCCGGCCACCCGCGATCACCGCCCTTCGACGCAGCGGTTCAGGGCTTCAAGCGTCCCTGCGAGCGACCCGTCCCCGACAACCGCCGGAGGGTGTCCGCCTGCCCGCATCGCATCCGCGGTGGTCGTGCCGATGGCGATGAGGAGAAGGCCGTCACGGGGCTGCCACCGCGCCTCCCGATAAGACATGGCGCTTGTAAAGAGGAGAGCGTCAGCATCCTCAACCTCGAGTTCGGTTCCCGTGGGGACGAGGGCGTAGACCCGCTCCTCCCGAACCCTTCCGCCGGCGGCGATGATCGCCTCAATGAGCTCCGGGTTCGGGAGATCGGCCCGCGGGATCCCGACCGTCCGGCCCCGGAGCCAGTCGCCCAGGTAGGGGGCAAACGCCCGGGAGTAGAACGAGGGGAGAACCTCTGCATCTATCCCGGAGCCGCGGAGGACCTCGGCGGTCTTTGGGCCGATCGCGATCACCCTGGGCCACCGTTCCAGTCTCGGCGCGATCAGTGCGGCGGGGAGGGCGCTTGCGAAGAAGAGGCAGTCAAACTCGCCGCGGTGGACGGCCTCGATGAAGGCATCGATCCTCTCCTCGCGCAACTCAGCCCGCAACGGGGAGACGGTGTAGCAGTCGTGACCGTATGCGGCGCAGAGGGCGCGGTCGCCCGCGGCCTTGTTCTCGAGCCGGGTGATGGCGATCTTCATTGGCTAAATCCTTCGTCCCGGTGGAATATGACTGTATCGGGAAGGACAAAATCCGGTTGGTTTATCCCTGCCCAATCCGACCATGGATAAGCGTGCTCTCCGGAATCCTGCTCGGAACAGTCCTTGGCATACTCTGCGGCGCCGTGAGCGGTCTCATCCCCGGCATCCATGCAAACACGGTGGCAGGCCTCCTCCTCTCGCTCCAGGCGCTCCTGCTTGCCTGGTTCGAGCCCGTGGTCATCGCCTCCGCCATGTTTGCCACGCTCGTCACGCATACTTTCCTCGACAACGTCCCCGCCACGTTCCTCGGTATCCCGGATGCCGAGACGTCGCTTGCCGTCCTCCCGGCCCATGCACTCTGTCTCGATGGGCGGGGGGAGGAGGCCGTGAGGATATCCGCCCTGGGTAGCGCTGCGGGGGTCGCTCTCTCCCTTCCGCTGGCGCTGGGGTTTGTCCTCGTCCTTCCCGCGCTCCAGCCGGCGATCGACTGGGGGATCGGGCTCATCATACTGGCGGTGGGGGGCTACCTCGTCGTGGTCTCGGAGTCGCCGGGCTGGGCGTTCGCGGTCTTTGCGGTCTCGGGGATCCTGGGGGTCTTTGCACTGGGCTGCTCCTACCTGGCCTGGCCGGCGGGCGGTGAGTCGGGGGTGCTGATGCCCCTCCTCTCGGGCCTCTTCGGGGTATCCGTCCTCCTCGGAGGGTCGCAGGGGAAGATGCCGGAGCAGCGGTTCCAGGGGCTTGACATTCCAGCCGGTGCTCTACGCCGCGGGTCTATACTTGGTTCGGCCGCCGGCGCTCTCGTCGGCTGGCTTCCGGGGCTCTCGAGCGCCACCGCAAACACCCTCCTGACCTCGGTCGTCGGCTACGACTCGAACCCGCGGGAGTACATCCTGGCAACGAGCGCTGCAAACACCGTGAACGCTTTTCTCGGGCTTGCGGCGTTCTACGCCATATCCCGGACACGGAACGGGGTTATGGCGGCTATCTCGGCGCTTGAGGATATGCCGCCGGCAACCGCCATCCTCCTTGCGGGGGCGCTCGCCGCGGTTGGAGCATACCTCCTGACGATCCTCTTCTCGCGTGCCGCCGGACTCTTCTCCGGGGTGAACGTCAGGGCGCTGAACCGCGCTGTCATCATCTTCATCGTCATGCTCTCGTTCGTCCTCTGCGGGCCGTTCGGGATCCTTGTCCTCCTGCTGGCGACAGCGGTCGGCTGCGTCCCGGCGCTTGTCAACATCCGCCGGGTCTACTGCATGGGTGCGATAATGCTCCCTGTGATGGTCTACTCCTTCGGTCTGGCGTGAGCCTCTTATACGACAGGGGCGCAAGTATTCCCGCAATGCTGCAGCGCTACTGGTTCGGGGATATCGATGAGGATGGGTGCTGCCGGGCTGCAGGCACCGAACCGGCCGCACTCGCCGAGCGGGTCTCCAGCCTCCGCACCGATATGGAGTCGTATACCCCGATCAACTGGGAGGTCGCCAGGGACTGCGGGGTTGTCCGGACGCGGGAGGGGTATGTTGCCCTGCTGCGTTCGGTCTGCATGATTCTTGCCCGGCAGAAGATCGCCCGGTCATACCAGGAGCGGGATGTCGCCCTCCTCCAGATGGTGCGGATGCTCGACGAGATCGATAATGTCATCAACCTCCTCTCGGAGCGTGCCGCTGAGTGGTACCAGGTCACCGACCCGTCGTTCTCCCGGAAGTACCGCTCCCTCCCGGCAAAGAAGATGCTTGATATGATCCGGAGAGGGGCAGACGGGGGGCTCGCGGGGGTTGCAGCCGAGATCGAGCGGCTCACGGAGGTGAGAAGACGGCTGATGCGGGAGGTCTCCGCAATGGCCGATGAGGTGATGCCGAATGTGAGCGCCCTCATCGGCGGGCTGGTCGCGGCCCGTCTCCTCTCCCGGGCAGGGGGGCTTGCTGAACTTGCCAGGATGCCGGGAAGCACCATACAGGTGCTCGGCTCGGAGCAGGCGCTGTTTTCGCACCTTCGAGGCGGGTCGCCGCCGCCAAAACACGGTATAATCTTTCAGCACCGCAGGGTCCACAACGCCCCAAAAG
Source organism: Methanoculleus receptaculi (assembly GCF_033472595.1). Taxonomy (NCBI): domain Archaea; kingdom Methanobacteriati; phylum Methanobacteriota; class Methanomicrobia; order Methanomicrobiales; family Methanomicrobiaceae; genus Methanoculleus; species Methanoculleus receptaculi. Next base: position 1,975,445 of record NZ_CP137642.1, read on the forward strand.
AGGTGAGGGGTCGGGTGGCCCGGGTGCTTGCGGCGAAACTTGCCATCGCGGCCAGGCTCGACCACTACCGGGGTGAGGCGGTGCCATCGTTCATCGAGGAGGCCCAGGCCCGGATCGACGAGGCAGGGAGGAGGGCATGATCTGGATCGGGAACGTCCTGGTCTCGCCCGGCGAGGCCGGGGTGTATGGTGAGCGGACGCTCGATGGCTACAGGGTCTGGGATCCCTACCGGAGCAAACTTGCAGCGCTCTACGCTCTCGGCGGCGGGGTTGAACTCGAATCCTGGATGCGGGTGCTCTACCTTGGGGCGGCAAACGGGACCACCGTCTCCCACGTCGCCGACTACGTCGAGACGGTCTACGCCGTGGAGTTTGCACCCCGGCCGATGCAGGACCTCCTGGAGGTTGCCCGCCGCCGGAAGAAGATAGTGCCGATAATGGCTGATGCGAGCCGGCCGGAGGACTACGCGCCGTTGATGGAGTCGGTCGACCTGGTCTACCAGGACGTGGCGCAGCCGAACCAGGTCGAGATAGCGGAACGGAACCTGGTATTCTTAAAACCGGGGGGGTGGTTCATCCTGATGCTGAAGACACGGAGCGTGGATGTTCGAAGGGACCCGGCCGGGGTGCTCGAGGAGACCCTGGCCGCGCTCGAGCGCCGCATTGAGGTTGCGGAGGCCCGCTGGCTAGAGCCCTACCACCACGACCACGCCGCGATCGTCTGTTCCAGGCCGTAGCATATATCAGCCTAGAGGGTGAGAGATCCACATGGATCGGGTCGTATTCAACCCCTTCTCGCCGCTGCTGATCATAATATTCCTCGGGCTGATCGGGCTCTTCATATTTGCAGTTCTCATCTTCCCGCTAATCTTCGTGACGGCGGTCGGGGCGACGTTCACGCGGCTCGGGTTCTCCTGGCAGCAGGCGCTCCTCATCCTCTTCCTGACGCTTGCGGGGAGTTTCATCAACATACCGATAAAGACGCTCGAGAGCCGGCCGGTCGCACCGGAGTACGAGCGCTACATACCGATCTACGGCCGGCTCTACCGCATCTCGCGGCCGGTGCAGCGGACGGTCCTTGCGGTGAACGTCGGCGGCGCCCTGATCCCGGTCGTGATATCGCTCTACCTGCTCTATAAGTCGATCCAGATCGCCGGCGGGTTCGAGATCCTCTGGCTTGCTCTCCTCGGGGTCGCGATCGTGACCGTCGTGACAAAACTCGTCGCCCGCCCGGTGCCGGGGCTCGGGATCGCGACGCCGTTCTTCATCCCGCCGCTCGCGGCGCTGCTTGCGGCGCTGATCCTCCCGCTCCTCGCGGGGGGCGCGCCGGGTGCGCCGGTGATAATCGCCTACGTGAGCGGGACGCTCGGCACCCTTATCGGGGCGGACCTTATGAATCTCAATCATATAGCGGAACTGGGGGCACCGATGGCAAGCATCGGGGGTGCGGGGACGTTTGATGGGATATTTCTCTCCGGGATCATCGCGGCGCTGCTGGCGTGAGGGGGTAGGGCGTCGGGAGGAATCCGGCGGCCTGACCCGGGTTGCGGCGAAGCCTGAGGGATCTACTCGTTCCGGGCTTGTGCGGCGGGTGAATGCGTTAGATAGTTGCCGTGTCATCCCCACACCTGTTGGCCGCGCTCTTCCCGCTCCGCCCCTTCACCCCCGCACGTTAACGTTTCCCGCGGCGGGGGGGGCGGATCGGACCGGTCGTCTGTCCCATTCTCCCGCAAGACCAATACACCATCCGGGATCCCCGGGCAATCGCTCAGGTTCACAACCACAAAATAAGGTGGAATAAACCGCTACCTGGCGAGCCGATTCCATTCTTCACGGGAAATGCCTGCCTGCCGGAGGATACGCACGAGCAGGTCGACGCAGATCTCTGGCCTATGTGGATTTGGGATGGTCAGAACGAGATCCCCTTTTACCATGAATGGGTGTCTGCCTCCCCGGCACGGCCCCTCAAATCCCAGGGCCTGGAGATTCTTCACAAGTTGGTTCTATGGGGGCCTGATCCTATGCTCCGGCACCCGTATCCACCCTGACGATCTCTCCCACAGTGCGGCCGGCGACCGGAGGTATCGGGAGGCCGCGCCGGAGCCGTATGATCAACCATTCGTCGATGACGCCGGCAAGGTTTCTCCTGCACTCTTCCAGCGTCCTGCCGGTTGCAAAAACCCCGGGAAGTTCCGGGATCTCTCCGTAATACGGTTCGGCGTCCTCGATGATCTCGTAGTTGGCGCGTTCGAGTGCCGCGCTGATATACTCCAGGATCATTGCATACTTCAATGGGATTGCCCCCGCATATAGGATTTCCCCGGTCGAGCGGGATCCACGGCTGCTGTTAGTGGACCCATTCGGTTCGGTGCCGGTTATCCCCGGGGGCGTCCCCGATCTGCTGCGGGTGCGATTCACTCCCCGGCACGGCGCTCTTCCCAGAGCCCGGCAAAGACCCGCACCTGGCTGAGGTAGACCGCCGGGTCGCGCTTGTACTCGAGCACCGTCGGGATCTCGGGGTGCCGCCGGAGCCGGGAGAAGACCGCTTCAAGGTCAAGCCCGCCCTCGGGGTGGTCAAGCTCGAGGTGCTCGTCGGTGATCGAGCCCCTTCTAACGTTCGAGAGGTGGTGGAGGGTCACGTTAAGGGCTTCAAACCGGGCTAACTCCTCCATGAAGGAGATCTGGCGGTAGTTTGTGGTGCAGGCAAGGTGAGGGAAGTCCAGGCAGAACCGGGTGATCTTCGTGCCTGCAAGCTCCGCGAGTTCTCCGGCGGTGTTCCCGAGGAAGGGGTAGCCGGCATGGACGGCCGGGAGGTTCTCAAGGGTGAGGCGGGGGTCGTTGTGGCGGTCCAGGAACGCGGCAAAGGTCTCTTCTGCGGCGGCGCGGCCTCCGGGTTCATACCGGCCGGCGTGGAGGACGATCGTCTCCGCACCCAGGGTGTCGGCGGCTTCAAGGGTCTGGTTCATGGCCTCCTCTATATGAGCCTCGATCACGTCGAGCGGACGGTTGTCCCGGGCGGCGGGGGCGCAGGGGTTGACGCCGTGGCTGTGGTGGGGTGCGTGGATGACGGCCGGGATGCCGGCTGCGGCGATCCGGTCGAGGTGCTCACGAAACGACCGCCGGGGGAGGGGGATGGCCTGAACCTGGATGAACTGGATTGTCCCCTCCTCGTAAAGAGCCCTGAGCAGTCCAAGCGCCTCGTCGTCGTTGAGCCGCAGCGTGCAGCCCGGTTTGCAGGCAGACAACGGTATATCACTCCTGCCCTATCTTTTAGGGGGCGGGCATCATCAAGGATGCGCACGGGAGAGAGGGGTCTGGCCTCCGGGAGACCCCCCTCGCAAATGCTCTGGAGAGATGAGACTGTGGTTTCCCCCTTGCAAGGACGACGGAGGATAGAAAGAGTTCAGTAGCCCGGAGCAGATTCGAACTGCTGTCGCAAGGTCCAGAGCCTTGCATGATTGACCGCTACACTACCGGGCTGTTTGGCCTTCAGATGTTGTTTTTGAATCTTAATTAAGGTGACGGCAGGGGGTTTTTCATCCCGCGGCTGACCGCGGGCATCTCCCGCAGGCCCGGCAGACCGCGGCGATGGGCCGGATCTCGGTTCCGGATCTGCAGAACGGCTCGATGTCGTTTATATCCCGCAGGTAGTATATGTGGGGGACAAGCGCGATGTGGGTGTAGCGGCCGCAGGGGATGCCGAGCCTCCCGGCGATACTCTTCTGGAGGTGGACGAGAGCGTAGATGTTCGCGCCGGCGGCGGAGAGGATATCGTTGCTCCGGAAGACGGCCTTCATCTGGAGTTTGCCGTCCCGGATGAGGCACTGGACGATCTGGAGGCAGGGGCAGTCGTCCAGGTTCTCGTCGACGGCCGGGTTCCAGGTGACGGCGATGGCCCGCCGGGAGTTCTTTGCGGCGGTGAGTTTACGGACGATGTAATCGATCTGGTCGATGTGAACGTCCCTGCCGTCCACCGTCAGCCCCTCCCCCCAGTCGAAGAGCCGCCGGTGGTAGTCGTACTCGAACTGCGCCTCGGAGCCGTGGAGGAGGTTCTCGGCGTAGGCGTCCAGGAACCGCTGCTGGAACCGGGAGGCCGGGCTTGCCATCGGCGGCCTCTCCGGGGACTCCACCTCGAGCGCAAGTTCCTCGCACTCGACCGTGGCCTCGCCGTTCTCGGTCTCCAGCACCCATCCCTTCTCGAGGACGGTCCTGACCGCCAGTTCGTGGGCGCGTGCGAGAGTGGGGGCGCGAATGATCCGCATGGAGATCTGTTTGAGGGCGTGGTAGAAAAATCAGCCAGTATGGAATGGCGGTGCAAGCGCCGGGGTCGGGATGGGATCTCTGATGGCCGCTGGAACCGCAGATCTTCCCGGGTCTGACTGCAGGCGGACTGCACACCCTGGAGGCGGTTGAGATGGGAGAAGTTCTTTCCTCCAGATGCGGTGCCCGGGAGAAGAACCTCCCGCCGTTCCAGGTTTCACCACCCCCCACGGGAGCACGGCTTTCGTGGGCCAATCACCTGACACTGCCCTCCCGAACCACCGAACGAATGGCGCGCTCTCATCTCTTTTCCTCCCTTCCATCCAGCGCCACCGATCGCGGCGGTTGCGGCACTCTCTGCGACCGGGTCGGAGGGGAGAGGGGGCGCAATCCTGCGCGCCTCCCCCTCTCGGAGCAGTGGGTCTTTATTCAAGCATCCTCCAGTCACGGTTGACCCGGGGTAAAGTGTGATCCCTGCGGCTATGGATCTTTTCCGGCAGTGTAAACCGGTTTCTGGAGACCGGATCCCCGGCCGACCACAAAGGATATAATAAGTGTTTCACAAATACTCTGACATATTCCGTAATTCGGAGTATGGAGCGTGGTGAACCCGTATTCGACGTCTGTCGAGTACCTCGCGTTCACATTCTCTCATGTCATTACAAAAGGAGGTATAGT